>NZ_JBHZPF010000002.1:0-285029 GCF_042787975.1 Peribacillus sp. YIM B13482 | reverse complement strand
TTTGATTATAAAACAAAAAAAGGTAGATTTCCTCAGAATAAACTGAGAAAAACTACCTCTATTGGCCCGAAGGGACTTTTTCAGTGCCCTCGGGATTGCCGGGGATTTTTCTTTCGAGTTCACATATTTTCCATGGGGATGCGAATATTATCTTGAGCATGGTAAAATGCTGCCCGAAGACGGGCTGGAACAACTTATGAAGTTTGATGCCGTGTATCTTGGGGCGGTTGGTTATCCTGGTGTCCCGGATCATATTTCATTACGTGAGCTTCTGCTGAAAATCAGAAAGCAATTTGACCAATATGTAAATGTTCGACCCGTTAAATTGCTTCAAGGTGCACCTTGTCCATTAAAAGACGTGACACGAGACCAAATCGATATGATTGTCATCCGTGAAAACAGTGAAGGGGAATATTCCGGTGCTGGTGATTGGCTTTTCAAAGGCAAGCCAGAAGAAGTTGTACTGCAGACGGGGGTCTTTTCGCGAAAGGGAACGGAGAGAATCATCCGTTATGCGTATGAACTGGCGCGTAAAACGGGCAGGACGCTAACGAGTATAAGCAAGGCGAACGCATTAAATTATTCAATGGTTTTTTGGGATCAGGTTTTTGAAGAAATCGGGATTGAGTATCCGGAGGTAGAAACGAATTCCTATCTGGTCGACGCGGCAAGCATGTTTTTTGTCAAACAGCCCGAACGATTTCAAATCGTTGTCACCTCCAATTTGTTTGGTGACATCATCACGGATTTAGGTGCTGCCATTGCAGGCGGGATGGGTTTGGCAGCCGGAGCCAATTTAAACCCGGAACGGATTTATCCTTCGATGTTCGAACCGATTCATGGCTCAGCGCCGGATATTGCCCATCAAGGCATCGCCAATCCACTTGCGGCCATATGGTCCGCTAGTCAGATTCTTGATTTCTTCGGGCATGAGGAGTGGGGGGCAAAAGTGTTGGACGTGATCGAAAGAGTGATGGTCGATAAAAGGGCACTGACGCCTGATATGGGCGGGGTAGCCTCTACAGAAGAAGTCGGGGATGAAGTGGTAGCATTATTAGCCGCTCTACAAACAAATCAGGTATAATCAACATGAAAAATGGGCATCCTGCACAATAACTATCATTATAGTAAAAGGGCAGGGGAAAGCCGATGATACAAGTCAAATTATTCGATTATGAGCATGAAAAGGATCTAGAGGATGAAATGAACGTTTTCTTGGAAGACATTCGTGATAATCAAATCGTTGACATCAAATATAATGTCGCCACTACAGGTGAAGAGGAAGAGGAACAAATCTACTGTTTTAGTGCGATGATCATTTATAAGAAAAAATGAAGGCGGGATTCGCCCTATCGTTTTCCGTACATATAATCAATATGAGACTACCTATTGCTGTAATTCGGGCAAATCAAGGTAGTCTATTTTCGTGAATGTTCCAAGAAAGTGGAATGCCGTGCATGAAGAACAGGTTTAGGTACGGGCTCGTTGCCGTGCTGTTGGAATATGCTAAAGGATAGGAAAAAAATTTTTGGAGGCCTCCATATGCCATATTATTATAGCGAAAATGTGAAGTTGCTATTGGTCGGACAATCGGATGAAAAAGTGGAGTTGTTATATGATTCCAACCCCAATACCTTTGAATTGCCCCTCATAGGGCCAAGACCGCCATATTATTATAACCCGCGTTATGTACCGTATTATCCCGTGATTTAAGTACGAACATCAAATTGGGAAAATACATGAAGAACGAGCCTGTTGAATTGGGCTGCTTGGTCTTTCACCGTGTGGACTAAAAGCAGCCCCAATTCGAATCAACAAATTAAAACAGCTGAGGATTTCACCCCTTTAATTAAGAAAAACTGACTATATTTTTCTATGAATTTTACAAACTTGCTGATAATGGGTAAAGTTAAACGTAATACATAGGAGCAATTGGAGAAAGTGCATCTTATTAATAATTTTGATTTTTATTGTTTTCATGGAGACTTCCATCCTTCAACGATGGTTAATTGTTTCTTGAAAA
This sequence comes from Peribacillus sp. YIM B13482, assembly GCF_042787975.1. Taxonomy (NCBI): domain Bacteria; kingdom Bacillati; phylum Bacillota; class Bacilli; order Caryophanales; family Bacillaceae; genus Peribacillus; species Peribacillus sp. YIM B13482. The sequence goes on along the minus strand of NZ_JBHZPF010000002.1, from coordinate 283,006 downwards.
ACATCGATACATATTCTAAAACGGAATCAACTCGTGCGGACATGGGGCAATGAGGATCAAGTTAGAGAGCGATAGGGGCATATGAAAAATGAATCGATAAATGGATCAATGAACGAGGATTGATTTCTGTCTATGCTTACGATGACTGTAGAGTGCCTGCTGAGCTTAAAATCGACTTGATCAAGCATCATGGGTTCCTGATAACCGATAAAAAAATTACGATTGGTAAACGGATAGAACAAAGGGGTGAGTAATTTGGAAAGTTTTACAGAACGGGTGATTAAGATCATTCAACATATCCCTTCCGGCAAAGTGATGACATATGGTCAAATAGGACAGCTCGCCGGAAGTCAGCAAGGTGCAAGGCAGGTCGTAAGGATCCTTCATTCAAGCAGCAAAAAACATGACCTTCCTTGGCATCGGGTTATCAATGCCAAAGGCGAAATCGGCATAAAAGCAGAGGGAGCCGCAGAACACCAGAAGGCGATGCTGGAGAGTGAAGGCGTCACATTCACGAAGAGGAATACCGTTGACCTCGAAGTTTTTCGCTATCATCCAGAATTTTCCAATAGTGAGCCGGAATAAAAGAGGAAGCGGTCGATTAAGAGAACGGCCGAATAAAAACGTTATGGGTCGAAAAAAGTAGGAGTACGGTCGAATAAAAGCGCTGTGGGTCGGAAAAAGTGCAAGATCGGCCGAAAAACCTGCGCCAGCGCCTGAATTAATGTCCATCAAGCACCGAATGATTATAAATCGCATAAAAAAGAGGCTGATCCAAACGGATCAGCCTTTTTTAGGAATTATGAACGGGCATACATGGCAGCATTCATTCCGGCGAGTCTTCCGGTTACTAATGCCGAGGTGATATTGTAGCCGCCTGTGTATCCGTGTATATCCAGAATTTCACCGCAAAAATACAGGCCATCCATTAATTTGGATGCCATTTCTTTTGGGTGGATTTCCTTGACGGATACGCCGCCTCCCGTGACGAAGGCTTTTTCTAGCGGCTGGGTGCCATGCACTCCAAATTGGAAGTCCTTGCATAGTTCAGCAAAGCGGCGGATTTTTTCATTTGATATCGTCGCTCCTTGTTCTTGAAGATCGATGCCGCTTCGCTCAAGCAGAAAGTGAAGGTATCGTTCAGGAACTAATCCTTTTAACGTATTTTTAATGGCTTTTTTCGGTTCGGCTTTGATTTCTTTCATGATGTCTTGAAAGACCTCTTCCTTGTTTCGGTCGGGAAGGGCATCGAGTTTCATTGTCACTTCCGATAGGTTCCATTTTTTCATCGCCTTCACGACGAATTGGCTGCACCTTAGAACAGCTGGACCGGAGACGCCGAAATGGGTGAAGAGCATATCCATTTGGTGTGTGATCAGGGCCTTGCCTTTTGGGTTGAGGACACTCAATGAAACATCCCGAAGTGCAAGGCCTTGAAGTGTTCGATCTTTAATGAATGTTTCATGGCTAAGTACGGGAACTTCAGTTGGGAACAATTCGGTAATCGTATGCCCCGCCTTTTTAGCCCATGCGTAGCCATCCCCGGTTGAACCGGTGTGAGGAACTGATTTTCCGCCGACAGCAATCACGACTGCATCTGTGTCAATGGTCTGTCCATCTTTTAACCGGACCCCGCTTGTTTTTCCATGTTCATAGAGAACTTCGGCAACTGGTGAGTTCTTATAAGTCGTAACCTTTAAATTCGACAGGCGCGTCAGTAGGGCATCCACGACACTCTGTGCTTTATCGTTAACTGGGAACATCCGGCCATGGTCCTCTTCTTTTAGAGCCACGCCCAATTTTTCAAAGAATTGAATAATGTCTTCATTGTTGAACTCTGAGAAAGCACTATATAGAAATCGCCCGTTTCCAGGGATATGCTGAATGATTTCATCGATGGAGAGCCTGTTCGTCACGTTGCAGCGTCCGCCGCCCGAGATTGCAAGTTTCCTTCCAAGCTTCTCGCCTTTATCCACTAACAATACATGGGCACCTTTTTCCCCGGCTGCAATTGCTGCCATCAATCCGGAAGGACCGCCGCCAATTACCACTACATCATATTTCAAATTGATCACCACTTTATCATTTTCAGTCCCTTCATTATATAGCAAGAGCCCGTCAGATTGCGAATGTAGAAAAAGAGAAATTATTTGTTTGTGTATTATCTTCGAAAAAGATAAACTTGAGAGTAGTTTTTATAGAAAAATTAATTTATTATGTTAAGATAAAAAGCGTGTAAAACGTAACTGACAGAGGCAGGATGGGATTAGATGTCGTCTAAATTTTTAAAAGGGGCTTTTATATTAACGCTGGGAGCGATTATTTCCAAGATTCTTGGTTTGTTTTATGTCATCCCCTTTGAACATATGGTTGGGAATAAAGGGGCTACCCTCTATCAATATGGGTACGTTCCATATACGATTTTCATCAGCTTTGCAACGGCAGGCATGCCGCTTGCTGTTTCTAAATTCATTTCGAAGTATAATGCGCTCGAGGAGTACGCCGTCGGTGAGAAGTTATTTAAATCGAGCCTGAAATTAATGGCTGCCACCGGTTTTCTCGCTTTTTTGATTCTCTATACCATGGCACCGATGTTTACTGGAATCTTTGGAGTCAAGAAGGAAGATGTAGGGGATGTCACGGAGATCATACGGGCTGTCAGCTTCGCCTTGATTTTTGTACCGTTCATGAGTATCATCCGCGGCTTCTTTCAAGGTCATGAAGCGATGGAGCCAACGGCCATATCTCAGGTTGTTGAACAAGTTGTCCGCATCGTGTTCCTTCTGGCCGGTGTGTATGTTGTTTTAAATGTCATGGATGGAGATTTAGTGAAGGCCATCCAAATGGCTACATTCGCGGCGACGGTCGGGGCTGTCGGCGGTTTAGTGGTGTTATTTTGGTATTGGAAAAAACAAAAGCCCCATTTGGACAGTTTGATGGAGAAAGACCGGGGAACGTTGGAAATTTCCCTGCCGGAGATTTATAAAGAAATATTTCTTTCGTCGATTCCTTTCATATTCGTCGGGATCGCGATGCCAATGTTTCAGTTTGCGGACTTATTGTCTTTCAATAAAGCGATGTCGTCCATCGGATTACAGCATGTCGCGGAAGATGCTCTTGGGGTTTTGAACGTGTATGCCCAGAAACTTGTCGTGATTCCAATGACGCTTGCAACCGGGTTTTCGATGGCACTTCTTCCTTCGGTGACGAAGGCATATGTAAGCGAGGATTCGGAAGAGTTCAACCGCCAGCTGAACCAGGCCTTTCAAATTTTGTTGTTCATTACGATTCCCGCGGTCGTTGGCATGTCGGTGCTGGCCGATCCAATCTATAGTGCCTTTTACAGCCATGACCCGCTTGGAATCAGTGTCCTGAAGGCTTATGCTCCCGTTTCCATCTTATTTGCGCTCTTTTCCATTTCGGCGGCTGTTTTACAAGGGATCAATCAGCAAAAATATACGGTGCTAAGCCTGCTAGTTGGCTTTTTAATCAAATTGAGCTTGAATATCCCGCTGATCAAGTTGTTTGAAACGGAAGGATCCGTTTATGCCACGGCCTTCGGCTACTTGGCAGCTGTCTTGCTGAATTTATATGTCATTACCTACTTTACTGGCTATCGTTATAGCCTTACCATCAGAAGATCCGTATTGATCACTGTATTTTCAATCATAATGGGACTGGCTGTATGGGGCATGAACAGTTTATTATCGCTGTGGTTTACAACGGAAGGGCGCTTTCAAGCGATTTTGATCGTGGCCGTTTGTGCAACCTTTGGAGCTCTCATTTTTGCAGCGCTATCTTTAAAAAGCAAACTTGCCCATCGTTTGTTCGGTACCCGGATCGATCGGTTAAAAGCTAAATTAGGATTATAAAGGATAGAAGTTTGATGTGTAAAAAAAAGGGTATGATAAAGTGAATCCCGGATTAAATATTTTGCCTTGCCTGTCATTATAGTGGGCAAGGCCTTTTACTGAAAAGGCCTTAGGAGGAAATGATGAGAATTGATAAGATATTATCCAATATTGGGTATGGAAGCAGGAAAGAAGTGAAAAAGCTCCTGAAATCCGGCGCCGTCAAGGTCAATGAAAGGCTACTGAAGGACCCTAAAGAACAAGTGGACCCTGATAAGGAAATTGTGACGGTTCATGGTGAACGGGTTGAATACAGGGAGTTCATATATTTAATGATGAATAAACCGCCAGGCGTATTGTCGGCAACGGAAGACAAACACCAAGAAACGGTCATCGATATCTTGGAGCCAGAGGATTCGGTGTTCGAGCCATTCCCTGTGGGCCGTCTGGATAAGGACACAGAAGGTTTATTGCTGATCACGAATGACGGAAAGCTTGCCCACCAACTGCTTTCCCCGAAGAAACATGTTCCTAAAACATATTTTGCCGTGATTGATGGCGAAGTAACGGAACGGGATATCGAGGCATTCCGCAACGGCGTGACCTTAGATGATGGGTACGAGACAAAACCAGGGGAATTGAATATTTTAAAATCAGGACTGACATCGGATATCGAGTTGACGATCATGGAAGGAAAGTTCCATCAGGTGAAGCGGATGTTTGAGGCCGTGGGCAAACGTGTCGTCTACCTCAAGCGCCTTTCCATGGGAAGTTTACAACTGGATGAGGAACTTGAGCTTGGTGAATACCGTGAGTTAACGGCGGAAGAGCTTGAACAGTTAAAGGCGGGCCAACCTGCTGAATGATAAATAAGCATGAAAAAATGAGGCGGACAAATATTGTCCGCCTCAAAGTATTTTTTTTACATATCGATTTTGTTCGGGTGGTCGTTCTTTTTACGATGACATCTTCACCTTTTTACTTGTTGTCGTCCAAAGGCCACGGCTGGGGCTTTGAACAAGGTCATTGTACGCTAAGACATTTAAATCGCGCTGCACAGTTCGAGGAGTGATGCCAAATTCTTCTACAAGCTCTTGAGTAGAAACCGTACCGTTATTACTAATGAACATATAAACGGATTTAATACGGGTTAACATGCGATTTGTTGAAGGTTTCAAAAAATCACTCCTTATTCTTTTCATTGTTATTCTGAACAAATGAAAACAACCGATATGTCGGACAGCATTTCAGCTGTCACTATGTACTTGCTTACCCACCCTATAACTCCTCGGAAACATTTAGAAAAAATAAGATGTCATTAGCTTCATTTTACCCCTTTATAAAAGCGAATTCTATAAAAAGATACCAATTGACTAAATATTACATTTATTATATCAAATTTTAACAAAATTATTCTCTTTACATATATAAAAATTAATAAAGGTTGTGTTGCTCCATTTGTTCATACACATATTTTTCCAAAAAAGTATGCTAATTATGCATCAAGAGCTGTCATACAACACGAACGTTGGCTATGAGGCTTATACATGTACTTTACTTAAAAAGGAAATCGTAGTCGTTACGTTTTGTGTTTGATTACAGGAATTGCTTGATGGCTTGCGGTTACGGTGTCATAATGAGGTGTTGAGCAATGTAGCCTTTTCATACATGATCTCAAGGAATGTAAATATTAACAAATTCGAGGTAGAGCCGCATGAACGAAAGATTAATGGAGTTTTTATTGCGCGACGAAGTGACCAGACTTTCTGGCGTGAAAAAACAAGTGTATGAATTCATCGTGAGCGAGGAAGATTATCTTGCATCGAAGGCGGACACGGTCGATCAATTCATGAGATTGCTGGTAAAGCATTCTCCGCCCCGGCTTGCAGCCCGTCATTTCAATATGCCTTATGGGGAAATCATTCGTTTCATGAATGAAATAGAAGATGAACTGAATGAGAGATTAGAGGAAAGATGCAAGAAAGTAAAGTGGATGGACTACACGGAAAAGGACCAGCAGGCATTTGTGGAATATCATAGGAAGTTATATCTTTTCGTAAATTAATAAATTGGATTATGAAAATGCCCTCGGTATGAAAGGGCATTTTTTTATTTTTCGGATGAAAATGAATGAATAACTAACCGGAACACTTAATAGCAATACAAAGCCATATTCGGTAACGAAAGATAATACCATACGTCTAATTGAATGGAGGTGTATGATGAAGAAAAACATATTGGTTTTCATGTTAATCGTTTGCATTTTTTATTTGTCGGGTTGTGTTAAAACAGAAATCAAAACCGTGACATCTAAAAATCCAGATGCAGAAGAAGTTTTAAATCTTGATAAAAATGCAGACATTCTCCAATGGGAAAAGATCATTTATAAAACGGATATTGAATGGGTGAATGAGCTTAAACTGACTAAGAACGAATTTGTTGGAGAAATTACAGAGGAATTCTCAAACGATTTCAGTAAATCTTTTAAAGATGGTATGGCCAATCAATTACCCATAGGAACAAAAATATACACCACAAAAGAGCGAGATGATGTTCTAATCGTTGAATATAACGGGAAAGTAAAGCATTACTTAGCACTTACCGAAGGCTAACTACCCTTAGTCGTCTTAATTAGTGGACGTAAACCCAGATGATAAGCCCAATGCGGATCAAGAAAAAGCAAACAAACAGATGCTAATGAAACAGAAAACTCGGATATTAAGAAAATGCAGATGTAAACAAGAGGGACATTTGCCTTTGGAGTAGGACGTGAGACATCATTATTGATCATTCCTTTGGCACGGGAATCGATTCGACTATGGATTTTAGTCAAATTTCCTCTAAGACGGTAAGAGACCTCGTACAAACTAAACATTAATTCAGTAAAAAAAGTGCAGCATATACTCTTTTCTTGATTGAGAAAGAAGTATGGCTACATCTTTTTTATGGTTCTTTTTTATTTGTCGGCTGTGTTAAAAGTATTGTTGAAAATAATCGAATAATAGGGGACTTCATCGACCTGGAAATTTCCATTATTTCAAGTGACAATCACAATTGTTCAACAAAAAGTTGATTTCTCTTAATTAACATCACAGAAAAAAGAGTATTTAAGAACCAAGAAATCCTTTTCTACCACTGGATTTCCTTCAGAGAAGTTGTAGAGAATTGTATTGCTCACCAAAGTCAATAACGGATTGATTGGGAAGAATCGAGAGGGTAACAACAATCTCATTGAGTGTTTCATATCCGCAATCACAAGAGCGTCTTTTTTATCACTTTTGGACTGAGTGTTATCTCGATTCTCTTTATTTCTTTTTACAAGGTGAGGATTGACTTACGGCATCAATCTTTTCGTTAGATAACCATTTCGATAGATTAATCCAAAAATGACCTGTAGGTCTCATAACGACAATAGTTGTGTCTAAGCCGTTTTTCATCTTTCTTATAAACATCGTGACTTTATTTTAAATCTACACTATATTTTCTTCAATTTTCAATACTGGTGGCTGTTTTTTAAGTCCTTTTGTCAATACAAGTAAATAAATGAAGCCTATTATTAACCAACTTACTCCAAGTACCTTTGAGTGCACATCAAGATTCACAAGTAGTAAAATATCAAGAGCAGCTCCAATAATAGGAATAATTAAATATAAGACAGTTCCTTTTACCGAACGTTCTCTATTTCTAATATAATAATGAGCAATTACGGCAATATTAACACAAGTATACGCAAGAAACGCCCCGAAATTAATAAATGATGCTACAAGATCTAAACTTAAAAATAGAGCAAGCAAAGAGACAGAACTAATGATCAGGATATTATTTACGGGTGTTCTATATCTCGGATGCAGGGTGCCAAAGAACCTTTCAGGAAACTGTCCATCTCGCCCCATCGTATAGAGGACTCGTGATGCACTTGCCTGGGACGACATGGCACTACCCAATACAGCTAATGCATAAAGCGCAAGATATACTGAGTACATCGCCTTTCCACCAACAAGTTTAATAATTTCGTAGGCAGCCGAATCAGGATTATTAAACGTGTTATACTCTGGCCATACAAGAAATGAGAAATATGAAACACTTGTAAAGATTAAACCACCACCAAGAGTAATTAAAATAACAGCTCGGGGAATTGTTTTCTTAGGGTTCACTGTCTCTTCCGCAAACGCTGTAACTGATTCAAACCCAAGGAAGCAAAAGCATAATAATGCTGCTCCAGCTATTGTATAAGAAAAGGGCTCTTTCGAATTATAGAATGGCTCAAGAGATAAAAGAGTGGCCGTGCTTTCTCCCATGAAAATTTCCTTAATAGAAAAACCTATAAAGATAAGGATAAAAATAAAAGCAAAAATCGTTATGAATGCGTTTACATTTGTTGCAAACTTCAATCCTTTAATATTAATATAAGTGACGAGCATCAGCATACCTGCAATCCAGATGTAACTTGGAATTGTAGGAAAGGCTGCTGAGAAAAAAATACCAAATACTAAATAATTTACCATTGGCATAAATAAATAATCCATTAAGATCACCCATCCGACAAGAAATCCAACAGAGGGATTGATCGATTTTTGCGTATAAACATAAGCAGAACCGGAAGATGGAAACGCAATTGCCATTTTCCCATAACTGTAAGCAGTAAACATCATTACCACTAGAGCAACTATCATTGCCCCCGGAACCATACCGTGGGAAATATTAGCCGCAATACCATACGTAGTAAAAGCTGTGGTTAACCCCATAAATGAAAAACCAAACAACACAACTGGAATGAGTGTAAGTGTTCTATCTGTTTTCCTTAAATTTGACATGTAAAATACTCTCCTCCTTTACCTGATTTAACCTTTTACAAGAAATGGGATCTATATTATTACTTCCATAGCTTTTTTAATACGTGGTTTTCTAGAAATCATAAAAAAGTCAGTAAGATGCTAGGGAGCATACTTTGAATTATCCATGAATTTATTGTGTAGAACTTATCTCCCCATTCCTCGCAAAGAATTCCGGCTGCAGAATGGATAATTCATTGGAATGTATATTATATCTTATATAATTCCTGGAAAAATCTTCTCGCTGGCATCTTTACTGACTCCTGGAATTTCTTTAGTAGCGACTCGTTCAATAACTTGTATACTGATTTCTATTCATAGAAATGAAACGTTGAAATATGAGATGACTCTAAGGATGTTTTATTATTTGGACAATAGTAACTCTGTATTTATATCTGTATAAGGCATGTTATGATTGATCCCAACTTCGTGATGAACAATTTCACCGTTCAAAGTGCTGATACAATTTCTTACGATTACATCATTTACTATAACGTCCTTCAATCCATTATTCGCAATATTCATAATATATGGGCCGGTTGTCATCAACATCATGTTTGTCGAGGTTTGTGGACATAGAGCCGGCATATTCGGGACACAGTAATGTAGGACTTCTTGTTCATAATATACTGGTTCCTCTAAAGTCGTATAACGTGAGGTTTCAATTATACCCGTTCCTGCAATATCAATAATAATAGAATTAGGTTTCATCTTACTGACCATCTCTCGTGTTATGAGAGGTTCGGTTACCCCTGGCATCGGATAAATTGTATTAATTAAAACATCACTTTGAATAAGTTCTTCGAACATCGTATCTTTATCCCAACACAAAATGTCCACCTGTGGCAACTGATTGTTCAAATAATCAATGCGTTTCATTGATGCTTCCATGATTGTTACATTCAATCCAAGACCCACAGCAACTTGCGCAGTATTGAGTCCAGCATTGCCACCACCAAGTATAAATACTTTGCTCGACGGCAAACCGGCCAGTTTCCGGAGAAGTATTCCCTTTCCACCATAACCATATTGTGCATATTTGACTGCTTCAAGCATTGCTAATGTTCCTGCAATTTCACTCATTGGTTTAATCGTAGGTCTCGTCCCATCAGGTAAAACGATTAATTCCATTGATAATGAAATTGCTTTTGTATCTAGTAATGCCTGTGTCATTTCATGATTAACATCTTCCGCCAAATGAAACCATGCCATTATCATTTGATTTTCTCTAAGAAGGCCGTATTCATAGGGTTGAAGTTCCTTCACTTTAACAACAAATTCTGCCTTCTCATAAATGTCGTCAATCGTGTTTACTATTTTTGCTCCAGCCAAAACATATTCCTCGTCACAAAAACCACTAGCTTCCCCAGCCATGCTTTGTATTAGTACTTCATGACCGGAAGCTGTTAATTTTTTTACCCATGTTGGATTTAATCCCACTCTAGTCTCTGCAGTTTTTAATTCTTTAGGAACTCCTACTATCATTGTTCATTCTCCTTTTTATTTGCATTTAATTAATTGAACATTCTAAAATCTTATAGGAAAATGATAACCCTTACATTAGACACGAGGTTAAATTTATATTAGTTTTTTTTTAACCAAGCACGTTTATTTATCTGGACTTTCAAGAATGCAAAGTTAGTAAAAAGTGATAATTTTTACATTTTTTATCTAATGTTTTGGTTGTTTTCAGTTTCAGTACTCCACAGTTATTCTATAGAATAGATTCATGCGCACATATAACTGATGAAAAAAGGTGTAAATGGATAACGTTATGAAAGATTCTCAGGTTGATTAAGGTATTTCATCAAAGCACGTAAAGAACGCTCTTATAGACACTTGTCGTATTACTTGGGGTTAAACAGAGATAGGAGGGATCCATATATTATGGGCTTAGACTTTCTAGTATAGTTATAATAAAATGATACAGCTAACAATAATTCAATGAGGAGGTACATATGCTTACAGTACAAGATGTTCTTAAGCGCTCACTCTTTTCAAAAACGGAGGTGGTTGCGGGGGCAAACGGGTTGCACCGTCAAGTCAAATGGACACATGTCCTTGAAATCCCGTTTTTTGATGATACCATCTTTCAGGGAGGGGAACTGATACTCTCCACCGGATTTGGGTTTGAATGGAGAGACTCCTCTAATACTTCATTTTTGTTAAATCTTATCGAACGCAACGCCTCATGTTTATGTATAGAACTTGGACACTACTTCGAAAAGGTCCCTAAAGAAATGATCGAGATGGCAAATGAGTATAACTTTCCGATTATTATTTTCAAAGAATTCATAAACTTCGTCGAAATAGCACAGGATCTACATTCGTTTTTAATTAATGCTCATCATGAGAAGTTGGTTACATTAGATTCTATTTCAAGAGAGTTCCATTCATTGTCACTCACTACTCATGGGTTATCAAATATTTTAAAGTTGTTGCAACAGAAGACAGAAGCACCAATTATCTATCTTCCTATAGAAGGAACACCTTTTTCGATTCCAGGATTGAAAAATGAATTTATGGAACAGCTACTTCAAACCATTTATGAAGATAAAGAACACTGGCATGACCGAATTACAAATGATTCGCCCGTTGAATGGAAGGCATTAAACCATACTATTCTTCTCCAACCGATCGGGGCAATGGATCAAATCTGGGCGTACCTTGTTATGGTTTTAGATCGTGAATCGGATGAATTCGATTTCCTAATCCTTGATCGTGCTTCTCTAGCAATCTCACAAGACTTACTGCGCAAACATTATTTGGACGAAAAACGATTACGTTTAGAATCTACATGGCTAAATGATTTACTTTATAGACGCATCAATAATGAGGAACAAGCAAGGGGATTTATTTCGTTAAAATCTAAGCGCGCTTCTATACATTATCGAGTTGCAATCGTTGATATCGAAGATGTTTTTCATTCGTCTTCATTAAGTTTATCGGATGAAGAAAATGAATCTGCTATTTATCATTATTCTTTAAAAATTCGATCTGGGTTCGCAAAATATTCTTTTACACCCTATATCACATCAATAAGAAATCAGATTATTGTATTAGCTATTGATCTTGGAACTGCCGATTCCTCTAAGGCACGCTTCTTGAAAGTGATAAATGCCTTGCTATATGTTAAAGAAGGTGAATCTAGCCAAATCCGTATAGGCGTTGGGCGACAATACCAGTTACTTTTGGATGCTCATACTGGTTATCGGGAAGCGCAGTTAGCTTTAAATTATCGTACGTTTTCAACAAGTGCCTTTTACGAAGACCTTGGCATCTTTCGGTTGATACAATTAATTCAGCATGATCAAGATACAGCCCATTTTATTGAGGACTATCTCTCTCCTTTAATATCCTATGATAAGGAATATGGAACGGAATTGCTTCTGACTTTAGCAAAATACTTTGAGCTTGATCGCTCAAAGAAGCTTACTGCTCAAAAATTACATATTGTAAGACAAACACTCTATCATCGGCTGGAAAAAATAAAAAAGATTCTTGATCTTGATTTTGATATGCCGGAGAACAGATTAAACGTTGAAATGGCTTTGAAAGCATATCAACTTATACATCAAGTGGAAGTACCTACGAAGTAGTTATCAACCGCAAAGTAAATGTTATTAAATGTATAGATGGCTCTAAGAATGCTAACAAAGTGACCATCTTAAAATTGCTTGATATTGAAGATAAAACAATTTACTGTTACCGGAAAAAATATTAAAGAGATAAGGCTACATGCTCACCAAGCTAACAAGATGATTTTTATGTCTCATAGAGGGTGTAATTCTAAAACGAGGAAATCGATTTATTATGGAAGTAGAAGTTGAGGGGGGAGTTTATGATTGTCATTGTCCAACCACGGGGCGAATAGGCAGCATTGTGTTTCGCAATATCTCTTGTCTACTTTCTAAGAGTAATGATACGAGAGAGCTATCCTGTTAAACTGCTGTATTTATGAATAAGGCAGGTTAACTTCCACATTACACCTGCAGAAGTAAATCTAATACGTTATTTTGAGATAAAAGCTATATGCCTTAAACATAATGATACTTACATGTAGGAGTATGTCGTAGCACCCATCACTTGCAAGTTTTATTTCCGAGGATTAAAAACAATTTACTTTCCAAGATGCAGCAAATGCCGTAAACAAGGCAATGCAATATATCCAGCCTGACGCTCACGGAGTGGGTATGGTCTCGTCACACAATGAAATCTTTAAAAAGCGCAACAGGGAATTGATCAAGGAAATGCTGAAACCGGCTGGAGTACTTTAAAGGGAAACGGAAAATGAAAGCTGGCAGACAGTCGGCGGAAAGGAAGCGGATTTCCGAAAACAGCGGGAACTTCTTCGGATTTTTCTACAGTTTAAAAGCTCCAGGGCCTAATGGACCCTGGAGCTTTTTAGATTATAGTGATTCTTTAATGACCTTCTTGTAATGAAAAACGGATAGGATTCCGAAGATTGAATACAATGCCGTGTATAGTGCCATAACGATGATCATCGGTGTCCAAACTTCGGTCCCGAAAAAGAACCATCCTGATTGGACTGCGAAATAACTGTGAAGCAGCCCGACGATTAAAGGAATACCGAAATTGAAAACTTGTTTTGCTTGGATTCCTTTTAGTAAGTCACCTCTCGTGAATCCCAGTTTTCTTAAGATCGTATAATTGGATTTTTCACCTTCACTTTCATCCATTTGTTTGAAATAGAGGATACAACCGGATGTGATGAGGAAGGTTAATCCCAAGAATCCGACGATGAACATGATAAGACCCATATTCTTCTTCTGGGTGTTGAACATTTCTAATTGGGAATCATTCACATGTTCTTCTTGGAAACTCATTTTATTGAATAGATCATTCGCCTTCTCAAGTTCAGCTTCATCCTTCACATTAATGCCGATATTTACAGATGAAACTTTTTGGATTTTCGGGTCGATATCCTTTTTCAAACGGTCGAATATCGTTTGGTCTACAATGGCAACGGGCATTCCGCCGTTCGTGAAGTAATAGGACACGAAGGTATCATCATTCAATCCCATATATGTTTGCGGAATCACTTCGTGTCTGCCCTTCAGTTCTATCTTTCCGGAATCCTTCAAGGATATGACCTTTTCCATCATATTACTGTATCCGCTGAAAAGTGTCTCATCTTCAGCGAGGTTGATTCCTTTAACGGATTCATCACTGATGACGGAAACGGTCATGATGTCCGGATCAAAGTTCACTTCATCCAGACTGGTCTCCATTATTTCCTTTACATTGGCATCCACTTGAATGACATCGATCACCTTTTCGTCATAATTAATTTTACTGTCTGTTAAAGCTTTTTTGAATGAATCTGCATCTTTCATATCCGTCATCGAAAAATCGGTAGGGATACTGCTTTGTGCACTCTTCTCCGCGGAGTAGTAGGAGATATAGCTTAATGATAATAATCCAATCGCCAGAGCGGAAACGGTTGTGATGATCGTCAATAATACCGCATTCGATTTCATCCGGAACATGATGGATGAAAGGGACAATACTTCATTGATATTCAAATAGCCATTTTTCTTTTTACGGACGATATTAAAGATAAAGCTTACGGATCCTTTATAGAATAGGTAGGTCCCGATGATGACGCATGCCAGAATGATGACCATGGCCATAAAAAGCTCGGTCATATCTGAAAAAGCTCCATCGAATAACTTGGATGAGACGACATAGCCGGCAATGATCAGGATGACTCCGAATATCCCGATGATCATTTCGAACATCGAAACCTTTTTCACTTTTCCTTCCGTCATTGAAGTCACTCTAAATAATGAAAGAATGGTCTGCCTTTTAATGAAGGCATAATTCATCAACATGATGAAAAGATAGATGGCGCTAAAAACGAGCACGGTTTGAACAAGCGGCTGAAAAGAAAATTGAAGGATCGCAATCGCCTCGACACCCATTATTTTAAATAAAATCATGATGATTAATTTAGAAGCGGCAAACCCTACAAAGATTCCCAGGAATACGGAACAGAAATACAGGATCAGGTTTTCCACGCTCAGGATACGGAATATCCTGTTCTTGGTCATGCCTATCAATTGGAATAAGCCAATTTCTTTACTGCGCCGTTTTATGAAAATGCTATTGGCATATAAAAGGAAGATGGAAACAATCGCAACAAGCAGGATCGATGCAGCCTTGATGGAGGCGGACCCTTTCATCGTACCCTCCACTTCATCAAGCGATGGGTCATATTGCAAGGTGACAAAGGCAAAGTACAGGGAAGCGCTGAAAATCAGGGCAAACACATACAGATAATAGTTCTTCAGATTCTTCTTCAGATTTCGAAAGATGAGTTGATTAATGCTCATTTTGAATCCCTCCCAAAACACCTTGTGTTTTCATGATGTCCTTGAAGAAGGTTTGTCTGGATTGTTCCCCTTTATTCAATTGTGTATATATTTGTCCATCTTTAATGAAAATGACCCGGCTGCAATAACTGGCCGCCACTGGATCATGGGTTACCATGATGATCGTCGCTTTGCGCTTTTGATTCATTTCGCTCAGTTTGTTCAGTAAATCGGAAGCTGATTTGGAGTCAAGCGCCCCAGTCGGTTCATCCGCAAAAATGATGCTTGGATCATGGATGAAGGCCCGTGCTGCAGACGTACGCTGTTTTTGACCACCGGAAATTTCATTTGGGTATTTATCCTTCACTTCATATATGCCCAGTTCTTTCGCTACGGTATCAAACTTTTGTGCCGCTTCATTTTTTGGTGTTTTTGTAATGGATAAGGGCAGAAGGATATTTTCTTTGACAGTCAGTGTGTCCAATAAGTTATATTCCTGGAAGATGAAGCCCAGATGGTTCTTCCGGAATTCGGCCAACTTCTTTTCTTTCATCCCTGAAATCTCTTTTCCATCGATCGTAATGGTGCCGTTGCTGATTTTATCGATCGAGGAAAGGACATTCAGCAAAGTCGTTTTCCCTGAACCGGATGCACCCATGATGCTTACGAATTCACCTTCTTGTATGCTTATATCGAGACCCTTTAATACTTCTTGTTTATTGAATTTATTTCCATAGCTTTTATGGATTTTTTTCGCTTCTAATATATTCATATCGATACACTCCTTTTTTTCTATATCCTTATTATAAAAGGCGATGTATTTCTTTTCCTTCGTTTGTCCGAACAAAGAATAAAAGCATGTGACATTTTTGTCACATGCTTGTGATATTCACGAAATCATTTCTTTTTGGGAAGGTCAAGGTAATGGTCGTCCCAGTTCCTAGCTTTGATTTTACAGCAATGGAGATGAATAGGGACTCTGCTGCTTTCTTGGTTAAATATAAACCCATGCCAGTTGCAGCATGGTCACGATGATTTGTCGTGGATGTAAAGCCTTTATCAAATATGCGGGGTATATCCTTTGGGTCGATGCCCCGACCAGAATCCTTCAATTCAAGAATCGTTTGTTCTGCTTGTTCATGGCTGTATATCGTAATATCCGAGTTTTCACTGTATTTAATGGAGTTGGTCAAGAGCTGCCTCATGATGAAGGCCAGCCATTTCGCATCACTAAGCACTTCGGTTACATCCAGCTGTATGTCGAAGCCGATTCCTTTTTGAATGCACCATGATTGCAGCGTTTTAATCTCATCAAAGATTATAGTTTCCAAATCCGTATTCTCAATATACAAATCATTTTCGATGAAAGGAATGCGCCTTTGATGGAGCTGCTGATCAAGAAGAAGGTGAATGCGCAGCCACTCATACGTCAAATGGGATTTCAGCAATTCATCATCCAAGCGGTCAATCATTAAATGCATTGCCGTCAATGGTGTCTTCACTTCATGAATCCAAGATAATAAATCATCCTTCTCCTGCTCTAAAGTCATTTGGCCAATTGCTGCGGATTGCTTCAATATTTCGGTTTGGTTAATGATGCTGTTTTCTATGATTTTTTCGAAAGGGCTTTCTGGTTCTGGTATATTCGTTATATCCAGGCTTTCTTCCCGAGCTTCCAAACTTTTATAAAAATACGTTTCTTTTTTATAGCGGAAAATCAAAAAAATACTGAACATGATCAATGATAAAAAAACAATATACAGTATTGGCTTTAATGGAATGGCCGAGTCAAGAAAAGCGACAAAGATGATGAATAGATGAAGAAGTATGTAGAATATGATCCAGCTGAACCTTTCCACGAAATATTTTCTGATCATGCATTAGCCTCTTCAACTGCGATATAGCCCTGTCCGACCTTCGTTTCGATAAAATGCCCTAAACCAAGTTCAT
This sequence comes from Peribacillus sp. YIM B13482, assembly GCF_042787975.1. Lineage (NCBI taxonomy): Bacteria > Bacillati > Bacillota > Bacilli > Caryophanales > Bacillaceae > Peribacillus > Peribacillus sp. YIM B13482. Next base: position 266,038 of record NZ_JBHZPF010000002.1, on the reverse strand, counting down.
CCAATCTCTTTCGTAAACGGTTCACATTTACTGTAAGGGTGTTATCGCTTATGAAACGTTTATCATCCCATAAGCTATTGATCAATTCTTCCCGGCTTACGATCTTGTTTTTCTGTTCAATAAGCTTTTTCAAGATGAAAATTTCATTTTTTGTCAATTCGATTGAGCCAGCCTCGGCCGATACCGTGTTTTTCTCGTAATCCACTGTTGCACCGCACCAGGTTTTCAATTCGATCTTTTCTGTATTGTAATTATATACCCGGCGAAGGATGGCTTGTATTTTTGCGATGAGTACATCGAAATGAAAGGGCTTCTGGATAAAATCATCAGCGCCAAGCTGCATGGACATCACCATATCGGTAGGGTGATCACGTGACGATAAAAAGATAATGGGAACATTAGAATGGGCACGGATCATTCTGCACCAATGAAACCCATCAAACTTCGGCAACTGTATATCAATGATGACCAAATCAGGTTTTATGTCCGTGAATTCCTGAACCACTTTACTAAAATCGCCAATTCCGTAAATATCATAAGACCATTGCGCCAATCTATCTTTAATTTCATTGAATAACGTCGTATCATCTTCTATCAATAGTAGTTTAAACAAAGGGTTCACCGCACTTTCCAGCTTTTCTTAAAAGTATATAGTAAAACCATTATAGGTTCTATAGGAGGGGCAAAACTCAAAAAACATTACCGGTTGTATGCAAACCATTATTATATTAGAATTGACAATAACGAATGGAGGAAGTGAATTTATGTCTGATTTTCCTAATTGCCCTGCATGTAATTCAGAATATACATACGAAGACGGAAGTCTTTTTGTTTGCCCAGAGTGCGCCAATGAGTGGACGATTGAATCGGAAACTGAAAATAGTGACCAAAAGATTATCAAAGATGCAAATGGAAATGCCTTAAACGATGGTGATACCGTAACGGTAATCAAAGATCTTAAAGTGAAAGGCAGTTCATCCGTCTTGAAAATGGGTACAAAAGTCAAAAGCATCCGTTTAGTTGATGGAGATCATGATATTGATTGCAAGATTGATGGTTTTGGTGCGATGAAATTAAAATCCCAATTTGTTAAAAAGATATAAATGCTGTGTTAGCGCAACAGAACCAAATGTTTTTCTATGATTAATTCTGGTAGATATTGAAATTCTACCAGGATTTTTTTAGTTTATGAAAAGTTGATTGAATAACCTCTCCCGAATCATAATAATATTTCGATATATTCCCAAGATAAAAACATATAACTTTACTTATTCCCATTAAAGACAAAAGGTTTTCCAACTTAATAGTTCGTCATAATGTGGAAGAAGTTAATTGTCATGATACGCAAATTAACTTCTTTTCTTTTGAATTCACAATTGGAGGAATAGATGTAAAAAAAATAGATGGAGAGTTTTCACGGTGGTCAGTTATTTGGTCTGGCGAGGAACCTTTTGCTCGGCGTTAATATAGGGACTTTTTGTTAACTTTTTTTTTGAAAATGCAGGTTGAAAAGAGGATGAAAACTTCGTAATTGACAAAATACAGAAAATCAAGATATATATTTAAACATTGATTGCTTTCCTGTAAAATAACTTTTATGGCAGAAACTCTGCCAATTTTCTTATCAAATTATTTAGGAAGCTTGAGGGAAACATAAATTATGGGTTTTGAAAGAAATCTTGAGAAAAGTTGGAATAATCAACCAAACATAAGTTTAAAAGCGTATTTAAAGAAAATGAAGGGCGAAGCTAGAGATAAAGACAGAATTGATTATATTGATTCCTTTGTTTCAGCTATAGGTGGACTCATTGCTATTATTATCATTAGTTTTGTAGCTGTCTATTTAGGATATCCTATGGCATTAGCTCCTCTAGGTGCAAGTTGTGTAATCGTATTCGGTTCCCATAAAGGTATCTTGTCTCAACCTCGTAACGTTATTGGGGGACATTTAATTTCTACTATTTCAGCACTTATTATTTGGAGCATATTAGGTAAGAGCCTATTCATTATTGGTCTAGTATTAGCTATTGTATTATTAATAATGACTCTTACAAAAACTGTTCATCCTCCCGCAGCAGCAAGTGCCCTTGTTGCTGTTAATTCTCAAGCTGGATGGGGATTCCTTATTTCGATTGCAATAGGTACGGTATTATTGGTTTTTATATCAATGATCTATAATAACTTATTTCAAACAAGACAGTATCCAAAGCACTGGTTATGAGACTAAAAACGTATCTAACTGAGATAACTCATTGATAAGTTATTTAACTAACAGAGGTGTTTATTAAGTAAAATAGTAATGTAGTTGTCTAGGAATATATTAACGTTCTAATTAGTGCTGCAGCTTCTGGTATCGGTAAAATGGCTCTTTTTCATATTAAAACGAGCATATAGCTTAATTATCTGGATTTTACTAGTCTTTGTAAGTTTGATACGCAAAAATAAAAAGCCATTTCCATATGCTAGAGGTTAGGGCCTTCAGCATATGGAAATGGCTTAACCCTGTTTGTCTGATAATCATTCATAAATGACGTTAGAGATATACAATAGGATTAATGAGTTATCTGTATAAAAAAGGAATTACCTTCCAACGTAAAGATGAGCAAGTACTTAATAAAGTATCTTGCTCACCAGGTTGTGGAATATAATAATCTTAATATACCTTGTCACCGTTAAAGATAGAATTCTTAACGACCACATAATCCACATTCCGGATGGCATCCAACTTGGTTCCACCGGCATAAGAAATGGATGACTGAAGATCTTGTTCCATTTCCTTCAACGTATCTTCCAAAGAACCTTTGTGCTCGACAAACATCTTTTTGCCTTCAACGTTTTTCTTTTCACCTTTTTGGAATTCAGAAGCTGAACCAAAGTATTCTTTAAAAGCTTTTCCATCTTTCTCGATCGTTTGACCCGGAGATTCTTCATGTCCAGCAAATAATGAACCGATCATGACCATGGAAGCCCCAAATCTAACTGATTTAGCTATGTCACCGTTCGTGCGAATACCGCCGTCAGCTATGATTGGCTTGCTTGCCGCTTTTGCACACCAGCGAAGTGCAGCTAATTGCCAGCCACCCGTTCCAAATCCAGTCTTGATTTTAGTGATGCATACTTTCCCTGGCCCAATGCCTACCTTTGTAGCATCGGCACCGGCATTTTCCAATTCCCGTACCGCTTCCGGAGTTCCCACATTTCCTGCAATGACAAAACTTTCAGGTAAATGTTTTTTAATATGCTGTATCATCTTTATCACGGCATTGGAGTGACCGTGAGCAATATCTATCGTAATGAATTCAGGAACAATGTTGTCATCTGATAATTGTTGGATGAATCCGTATTCTTCTTCTTTAACCCCGACACTGATGGACGCGATTAATTCACGTGAGTGCATATCTTTAATGAAAGTAAGACGCTTTTCTGGTTCAAAACGATGCATTACATAGAAGTAACCGTTTTCAGCTAAGTAAATGGCAATCTTTTCATCAATGATCGTTTGCATATTGGCAGGTACTACAGGTAACTTGAATGTATGTTTACCCAACGTAACGGATGTATCACACTCAGAACGACTGTTTACTACACATTTTGCAGGAATTAATTGAATATCTTCATAATCAAACACGTTTTCCATGATATGCACCTCTATATACGAATATTTTTGTCTGTTTATATAAAAATTGTTCGTCCCACTAGGTAATGTACATCATTTTTATCAGTAAGTCAAAAATTTTAATGGGTTTATTTTGTGTAACTTCAGAAAAGTTATGAAAAAAAGAAAGGGAGAGGGGTAACTTAAACGTACATCATCGTTTAATTAACAAAGAGAAAACAGATATTTGGCGGTAACAAATTCTCAGTGAAAAATGGCTTATAGTGCGATTAATAATACTGAATACAAAGCGATCTATAAACAAGTGAGGGCAGCTATTCGTTTTAAGAACTGCGAGAGAAAGGCAAATCACATTAGCACAAAATGCAGAAAAAAAATTACCTTCATTTGAAAACAGTAAAAGCTAGGCACTCCCTAGAATTGAGTGCCTAGCTTTTTAAATCCTGGCTGCTCTTATGCCATTAATGAATCAAAAGCTGTTTTCCTTTTTCTATTTCCATGTTAATTGAGTCAATCATGAGGAAGGGAAGGTAGCGGCAGAAGAATTAAATCATGTCTATTCCAGCGGCAGGAGGGATCATTATACCGATGACTTTATTTCTTGTATCTGTTTGATATGCCTTTGTTCATGTAAGGATAATAATTCAATCCATTGATCCAAAGAGAGATCCCCGAACATGGGATGCTTGGCTTTCTTTCTATTTAAGATGGTATCTGTATCCATATCATAAAGAACCTGTAATAATCGATCCCTTGATTCTCCCAGTAAATCCATGAGGGTCGATAATTGAAATGGGTTTGCAGAGGGTGAAATGTTATCAGGGGATGCAAATTTCCTTGTTCTATCAGTAACAAAGTAAATGTTTTTTTGAATGATATTATTAAAATCCCTTTCTCGAAGGCCATAAGCTATAGCTTCAGTAAACACCTGTTCCGTGAGATATAAATGATGGCAAATTTGGGCGATGTTCCATACCTCAGGCACAGGCCTATGGTTCAGCATATTTTCATCCAAATCCATAATTTCCTCTATTAATTGGTTTCTTGATTCGAATAGCAAATCATACTCGATAAAATTCATGTGAACTCCCCCTTTTGTGGCACCCCCATTTGAAAGCATCACTGATTTTTTGATATTTAAGAAAAATAAAGGGATATCGGACTGCATGACGAATAAGGCGATGGGAAATTATTTTAAAAAACTTTAAACCGATTTGGATAACAAATGGATTCATGATTTCGATTCATTGCTGGAATATGTGTGATTCATGATTGTAGGGGCGCGGCATATGCTTGTAAGGAAGGTCTATTGAGCAAGAGTTAAGAGATACCTCGAAAAGGCATGTTTCATTGGTATGAGCATGATTCCAAAGATTCGCTCTGCTTGTTAGCGGAAGAAACTGAATTTCCAGGGTTTTGAATTTTTCTTGAGCATCGATACCCTATCATGCTATGCATAAAACTTAGATTTATGCCTGCAATTGACGCATTACTTGTTTAACGGAAATCATGGATGTTGCATATAAGCTGAGTTAAAAAAGGTCAGACCAGGAGTTTCTTCCTTTCATAACACTCTACCATATAAGTTTATCATAAAGGCACTTCATTATCTGAAAAGAGAAGGGTAAAAAAATTCATATGCTTGCAGCCGGGGCATGGTTGATGGCGGTTCCATTAAATTACGTTAAAAGATGATTGCTAAGTATGTACTTACCGCTAGCATTCAAAGGGAAAAAGAAACTCGAAGAAGATTGATTACTAATAGAATGATTATAATAAAAAAGACGGGAGGTTCACTCTTCGTCTTTTTTGCTTTTTTATCGAAAGAAAAGTTGCGGGCCAAATGGGAAACTTTTAAACTGAAAATAGACTATACGAAATGGGACGGGTGATGCCGATGGCTAAAACAATAGTCGAAAAACTGAATTTACATAAATATGAACGGGTGGCTGTCTTGGATCTGCCAGCAGGGGCGGATTATTTTGCGGAGCTGCCGGATTACGATACAGAGCTTACTAAGGGTGCATATGATCTTATATTTGCATTTGTATTTGATATGGATTCTTTAAAAGGAATCGTGGGTAAGGTGATCGAGAAAAATTATCTGAGTAAAAACGGTTATATCTTTTTGGCATATCCCAAGAAGGGAAATAAAGAATATGATGCATATATCCATCGTGATGATTTGATGCAAGGCCTTGGGGCGGAAGAAAACGGTTATGTCGGATCGAGTGACATGAAGTTTGCACGTATGGTTGGATTGGATGATGTCTTTACGGTAGTCGGACTGAAAGAGGATTCGGCAAATAGAAACCGTCCATCTACCAAGGCAAGCCAATCGGTGGATGATTATATCGAAATGATTTCTGAAATTGAGAATGATTTACAGGATTCCCCTGATTTGCTTGCGTTCTATCAATCACTTACCCCAGGCTATCGTAAAGATTGGGCTCGCTACGTGTATAGTGCAAAACAAGAGGCGACCCAAGTGAAACGGCGCCAGGAAATGAAAACGATTCTAGGAGAAGGGTACAAGAGCAGGGATTTGTATCGAAGAAATAAATGAGGGTGGAGGAATGTCTTCCATTCTCTTTTGTTTTTTGTCATGTTCACCCTATCAAAAGCATATACTAGACCGATTCGAAACTTAAATCGTAATAATTATGATTTGCGAGGTGGTTGAACATGCTTTTGAAACGTTATACGGGTAATTTGCTGTTATTGATTCTATTGTTTTTACTGCTGGCATTCTTTTTTCTAGGCGATGTGTTCATTCCAAAAGGGATTGATCTCTCGGGCTACCCGATGCTTCACTCTGTGTTCGTCGTGTTTTTGGGGTTGTTTTTAGAATCGATTCCTTTCCTGTTCCTGGGTGCCATTGCATCTTCGTTCATCCAGTTGTTCATCAGTGAGGAAATCATTCAGCGAATGATACCAAAACGACCAATGACAGCTATTTTTGCTGCGATAGGGGCAGCGCTGATCATACCGGTCTGCGAATGTGCAATCATCCCGGTCGTACGGAGATTAATTCAAAAGGGTGTCCCGGTCCATGCAGGTGTTGTCTTGCTCGTAACTGCCCCAATATTGAATGTCATCGTGTTCGGCTCAACTTATTATGCGTTCCAAAATAACCCGTCCATTCTATATGGAAGAATCATTCTTTGCGTCCTGACAGCCGTAATCGTAGGTTTATTCATTTATATATTCAGCAATAAAGATGTGGTGAAAGAGGAGAAATTTGAAGTGGTTCACGGGCATGAACACGATATTCGATCAACTAAATGGACAAGCTTCATTGATCATACTTCACAGGAATTTTTTATGGTCGGCAGATACTTTATCATCGGGGCTTTGTTTGCCAGTATATTTCAAGTGCTTATGGATCGGAACGTAATGGCCGATATTGGTCTGGCGCCGATAAAAGGCACGGCTTTGATGATGGGGATTGCGTTTGTGCTTTCACTCTGTTCATCTGCTGATGCATTCGTTGCCGCTTCCTTTTCCCATAGTTTTTTACCAGGTTCGATACTGGGTTTCCTTGTATTTGGGCCCATGCTGGATTTGAAAAATATCTTGATCATGATGTCCTGCTTTAAACGGAGCTTTGTCATAACATATGTCTTGCTTGTTTTCGCAGTCGTCTTCAGCCTATGCCTGATTGCAGGCGGATTGATCAGTAAGGGGGGCTTCTGATGAATCGTTTTTTTATCCAAAGACTTGAGGGATTGCTGCTGCTTGGACTGGGCCTCATGATTTTTAAATTGTATGTTTCGGGACATTTAACGAAATTGATTGCGCCCAAAATGGTTCCATATGCATTGGCGGCGCTTTTTGCTTTTTTAGTGATCAGTCTTCTCCGTATGAAAAAACAAAAACATGGTGTACATCATTGTGATTGTGAATCGGACGGAGAGTCTTCCCCATCCGCGCTGGTCCTGAAATATAGTTTGTTCTTCATTCCGATTCTTCTGGGCTTCATCTTGACCGATTTTACATTAAGCGGGGAAGTGCTGGCGAAAAGAGGGATGGCGAACCAGCAGCCACAGAAGGTAAGCTCGTATGATAAAGGGAAACATACGAATGGGGAGAAAATTACCGTTACGGATGATAATTACTTTGAGGTACTGGATGATTTACTGAACAACCTCGATACGATCGAGGGGAAAGAAATAGAGCTTACGGGGTTCATATATCGTGAGGATACTTTTACAGAAAAACAAATGGCCATCTCCCGCCTCTCCATGTCCTGCTGTGTAGTGGATGCGACGCTATATGGATATATGGTCAATGGGAATGTAGAAGGGATGAAGACGAATGATTGGTACACCATTACGGGTACATTAAAAAAAGGAAGCTATAAAGGGGAAGCCGTACCTGTGATCGATTTAAAAAAGTCGAAGAAAATAAAGGCACCGGAAGAAGCTTATTTATATGGGAATGTGCAAATCATTCAGTAGTATTGGAGACCGGGCAAAAGGTGGTAAATGGAGTTATGGAATCAGCAGGCTTATAGACGAAGAAAAAGACCAAATATAGGGGCCGATCTCGGGAAATGTTTAAAAAGGATACATTATTTGAGCTTTTTAGCGTAAATAAAAAGAATTCATTTTGGAAAAAAGAGTTCAAAATGAATTCTTTTTTTAGTAATCTTTAATCAACTAAACCACCCGGTAGTTTAAGTGCAATGATTCACAATGTATATTTTAATAAGTAAGAAGAGACCACTATCCTAGTAAAAGTCACTTTTTCTTCTACACTTATTTAAGAAGGTTTTTCATAATAGTAATTATACTATCCTCTCTAACAAATCCCCCACTTTTTCTGCCATGACACGAGGTGGATAAGGCATTCCATTCTTTAACCACCATTCCACTACCCCTACGTAAGCATTTGCAATAAATTGAACAATTACATCTTCATTTTGACTGTGATTTTTTCCTTTCGTTATGTCCACATCTTTCTTAAACTCCTCGATATTAAACTTAAGGAACTGATTGCGAAAATTTGGAGCTCCTTCACTCGCTAACATCGTCGAAAAGAATAAATAATTACTCTTAAAGTATTCCATACAGTGTACAGTCGATTCGATATAATCCATTTCAGTTGCCGACTCACAAAAATTACTCATGTTGTTTATATGTTCTTCCATGACTTTATCTAATAGATCAAATTTATCTAAGTAATGAAGATAGATGGTTCCTCGATTAACATTTGCTCTGTCTGCAATATCCTGAATGGTAATGTCATCAAAATTTTTTTCAGACATCAGTTCGATTAGAGCCTTTTTAATGGCTTCTTGGCTTTTGGTTATTCTTCTATCTATTTTCGCCATTGTTTGGTCACCAGACTTTCCTAAAAATAATCAACAATTTTTATTGATTTGTTGAGTAATCAACGAATTGCGTTCATTTAACCATTGAGAGCATCGTGTTTCTATTTATAATTATAAACAGATGTTGATTAATCAATCAATGATGTTTTCTTTTCTGAACGAAGTCAATGTCACCATTATAGTTACAAAAGAATGATTTACAAAAACAAAAAAAGAAAGGGTGTTATTTTAAAATGAAAAAAAAATCTATTATCACGCGTGTACTCACAGTGATAGCACTGGGCCTGCTTTTATCCGCGGCCACCTTTGCATTCAAGACCGGCGTTGACGCTGCATCCAAGACCGACGTTGCATACAAGCCGGACATGTCCAATGGAGCAGACAACTTTTACAAGAGCGACAAGGTAAACATGAAGAAGGTTTCGTTTAAAAATCAATACAACATGAAAGTTGCAGGGAATCTTTTTATTCCCAAAGGTTTGAAGAAGAACACCAAAAATCCGGCGATCATTGTCGGGCATCCTATGGGTGCAGTAAAAGAACAAAGTGCGAATCTGTATGCACAAAAAATGGCTGAACGGGGATTCGTTACTTTGTCCTTGGATTTTTCTTTCTGGGGAAAGAGTGAGGGGCAGCCTCGCAATGCTGTTTCGCCGGATATCTATGCCGAGGATTTCAGTGCTGCGGTGGATTTCCTGGGCACCCGGCCGTTTGTTGACAGGGATCGGATTGGTGTTCTTGGGATTTGTGGCAGCGGGAGCTTTGCCATCAGCGCAGCCAAGATCGACCCGCGCATGAAAGCCGTTGCGACAGTCAGTATGTACGACATGGGTGCTGCTAATCGTAATGGGCTTAAACATTCCCTGACACTTGAGCAAAGAAAGAAGATCATTGCAGAGGCAGCCGAGCAACGCTATGTGGAGTTCACGGGCAGTGAAACCAAATACACCGGCGGAACAGTGCATGAGCTAAATGAAAACTCGACCGCCATTGAGCGTGAGTTTTATGACTTCTACCGCACTCCAAGGGGCGAATTCACCCCAAAAGGTTCGTCACCTGAACTCACGACACACCCGACGCTTACAAGTAACGTTAAGTTCATGAATTTCTACCCGTTCGAAGATATAGAGACGATTTCTCCTCGTCCCATGCTTTTCATCGCGGGTGAAAACGCTCATTCCAGAGAGTTCAGCGAAGACGCCTACAAGCTAGCGGGCGAACCGAAGGAACTCTACATTGTTCCGGGCGCAGGTCATGTGGATCTGTACGACCGGGTGAATTTAATCCCCTTTGAAAAGCTTGAGTCGTTCTTCAAAGAAAATCTGAAGAAAAAATAAGGCTTGTGTGGAAAGACGTAGAGAGCTTTGCGTGTCAATTGTACATTGAGTGAATCCCGCATCTCTTGTCGGGATTCACACTTTTTTGTCTGAATAGAATTCCATACGCCATGTAGATTTGAAGGGTTTTGTTAAGGATTACCATATGTCGTTTATTATACTTGGCGGATATGACGAAGCGAAGATGAATTTACAAGACAATACTTCCCTAAAGATAATCAACATTTTTATTTGGTTTGTTCAATAATCAACAAATCGCGTTCATTTAACCATTGTGAGTGAATCCTGTTTCTATTTATAATGATAAACGGATGTTGATTAATCAACAAATGGTGATTTTCTTTGTTAAGCGAAGTAAATATCCACTATTATAGTTTTTCAATACACATAAGAAAGGGAGTTATTAATTATGTCTAATATTCAAGATAAAGTTGTTATTATTATGGGTGCATCCAGTGGGATTGGTGAAGCAACGACCAAGAAACTTGCACAAGAAGGAGCGAAATTAGTGATTGCGGCTCGTCGTGAAGATCGCTTGAAAGCTCTTGTTGAATCATTACCAAATGCTGAAGTTTCTTATGCTGTTGCAGATGTATCAAAAAAAGAGGAAGTTCAAGCAGTTATAGATTTGGCGGTCGAAAAATATGGCCGTGTAGATGTGCTCTACAACAATGCTGGAGTCATGCCAACTGCGCCACTTTCGGAAACACGCTTTGATGAATGGCGTCAAATGTTAGACATTAACATTATGGGTGTTTTAAATGGAATGGCTGCTGTATTACCCATTATGAAAAAGCAACAGTCCGGTCATATTATTTCAACTGATTCCGTAGCTGGTCATGTTGTTTACCCGGGATCTGCCGTATACTGCGGTACAAAGTTTGCAGTTAGAGCGATTATGGAGGGACTGCGCCAGGAAGAAAGAGAAAATAATATTCGGTCAACTATTGTTTCACCAGGTGCTGTAAGTACTGAACTTTATACAACAATTAATACTCCTGAAGATCAAGAATGGGTAAAGAATCTTATGGATTCAGGAGAAGGTTTTTCTTTGAAATCAAGCGATATCGCAGATGCAGTGGCTTATGCGATTAGCACACCTGAAACGGTTGCGGTAAGCGAAATCTTGATTCGCCCAACGAAACAAGTTATCTAATGGAAGTTACCATTAACGAAATGATTAAAAAACTGCCTCTTAGCTTGTTGGGGGCAATTTTTTACTAATAACAGTCTTTAGGATAATCCCTGTTCATTTATGTTAGTTTCCAAGCAATTATGAATAAAAATCAGGAGGGCATATTGATGGGAAAAGGGTATAAATGGACTCTTTTATCTATATTGGCTACTTCAACGTTTCTAACAGCTTGTGGCAGTAGTAATAATGAAAAAAACATCAAGGGCAATGATAATGTAAATACTAATTCAAGTACTAATAATGTAGTTAAAACTGATAAAACGGACAATCAGAATAGTGAAGATAATGAGGGTCTTAATAATATGCAAGACGTTAGAGTGAAATTGACATGTAATAACGAAAAAGTAATTGTGAAATTGTACGATAATCCAACAAGTAGAGATTTTTTTGACCAACTGCCATTAACAGTTACTTTTAAAGATTATGCGAATATCGAAAAAATTAGTGTCCTAGACCAAAGATTAACTACTAAAGACGCACCATCTGGCAGTGACCCTTCAGTTGGAGACTTTGCTTATTTTTCCCCTTGGGGAAATATTACTTTATTTTATGGGGATCATGGGCTTTCAAATGGATTGATCAAATTAGGTAAGATCGAATCTGGAGTAGAAAAACTTAAAAGCATAAATGAAGATTTTAAAGTTACAATCGAAAAACTTGATTAAAAAGAGGATGATCGGAAGGGAGGATATGATGAATTAAGATCTCAGTAGTTTGTTTTGATACAATGCCTGAACCTGCATAAGAAGGTGGAGAAACGTTTCTGCCTAATTGTAAATAATTGAAGATAGGAGTTGCTTTTTGCTTAAACGAAATAATTTACTTATATATATATTGATGATAGGGGCTTTCGGCATCATAAATACTGAAATGGGGGTTATAGGGATATTACCCTACATTGCTGATCACTTTCATATCAGTGTATCTAAGGCCGGGTGGCTGGTGAGTCTCTTCGCACTTACTGTTTCAATGTCTGGTCCAACTATGCCGTTATTATTTTCGGGGATAAATCGCAAGAAGGCAATGTTACTTGTACTTGGAATTTTCATTCTAGGTAACATTGTCTCTATATTTACATCTAACTTTGCCATTGCAATAATTGCGCGTGTGATACCAGCCATTTTTCATCCAATCTATTTTTCAGCAGCTTTTACATTGGCTACTAACTCAGTTCGTAAAGAAGAAGCTCCAAAAGCTGTTTCAAAAGTTTTTATTGGAGTATCTGCGGGAATGGTACTTGGTGTACCTATCGCAAGTTTTCTTGCCAGCACAGTTTCATTTCAAATATCAATGGCATTTTTTGCCGTTGTGAACGTTATAGTATTTATGGCTACATTAGCATTTTTCCCTTCTATACCTGTTAAAGAAAGACTTTCTTACGGAGCTCAATTATCGGTATTAAAAAAACCAATTACTTGGCTTTCCATTGTTGCTGTCATTTTACTAAATTCAGCCGTATTTGGGGTGTATAGTTATCTTGCTGAGTATCTTAAAACCGTTACGAATACCTCCGGGAAATCGATTAGTTTAATGTTAGTCATATTCGGAGGGGCAAATATTATTGGAAACATTGTGGCAGGGAAGTTACTTACTAAAGATGCCATCAAATCTGTAGTATCTTTTCCTTTTGCATTGGGAGCCGTTTATATCATATTATTCTTTTTAGGACAGTTTACTTTTCCTATGGCTATCATTACTTTAATTTGGGGAATATTGGCTGGTATAGGAACTAATATTAATCAATATTGGATTACGTCTGCAGCTCCAGAAGCTCCTGATTTCGCTAATGGATTATTTTTATCATCCGTTAACTTAGGAACAACAATTGGTACAGCTGCAGGTGGATTATTTATTTCAGAATTAGGTACACAATACGTCGTATTAGTGGGATTATTATCGTTAATATTAGGGTTGGTATTTATTTTACTAAGAAACTATATGTATAGTCCTACAAACCAAATTTCTTGATAAGGAATTAATTAAACATCCTTTATAAAAAGGCTAGGTATGTCTGAATTGTACCCTGTGTAAAGGACATTAAAAAAAAGTTAGGCAACCTGAAGGAGATGCTGTCTTTATTTTGCAGGCGGCATCTTTTTTAGATTCCTTTGTCCTCGATAATGGTTGTAATAGATCATATAACTTTTTACTTGCGGTTCACATCTTTTAAGGTCTTACAGTTTATTAAATCCATTTCATCTTTAAAATGACCAAAGAATGATTCTTGCGGGGCGTTACCCCAACAGTTTCCACGGCGTGACATGGATTGTCCTAATTTCATTTTCTTCACCAACTTTTGAAACTGGGGATTGGTATACGAATGAATAAATCCGTCTTTCATAAAATGCGAATGATTGGTTTTAATTTATGTAGCGAATTTAAGGCAATATCTAAGGTGATCTTATCCGATATTTCTTAGGCTGACGGCATCCCGCCCGTTGTGCCGATCCAGCTTATATCCATTATGAATAAAGCGGGTGCCAATAGCAGGGCGCTAAAACTAAAGATGACAGTATTGCGCCAAGTATGACGAGTAAATAGGGGTATTTTTCCTTCATGGAAGATCTCCTGTGATACAGATTTACCATTTAGCCTATATGTTTGAATCGATTAAGTCCAAGGGTCCATTTGTTCGGGAGAACGTAACATAGTATAATGGGCTTACTATGGATAGGGGTGTAAGGGGGATAAGCATGTCATCAGGTAATCGAAATAATCAAATTGGACCGCCGCGGTTTGCTATTGCCATTCACTCTCTGGTTTGGCTCGCACAAAGCGAAAAGCTCCTTACAAGTTCCGTAATCGCCTTAAAGGTTAAATCACATGCCACTTTTTTACGAAGGGTGATGGCTCAGCTTGCAGCGGCGGGGATCGTCGAAACAAAGGAAGGACGGGAAGGCGGATATAGCTTGAAGGTGGCTGCCTCTCAGCTTACTTTGGCCGATGTGTATCAAGCGGTACGGCCGGAATGTCTAGTTTGTATGGAAACGAGCGAATGCGGTGAAGTAGGGAAGCAGCTGGATACGGCTTTGGAGGAAATCATGAATGAGGCCGAAAAGGAAACATTGCGCTTATTAAAGGGCTATACATTAGAAGAATTCATGAAAAAAGTCGATTTGGCCAATTTTGAAAATGAGTGTCTAGGGTAATATCCTTGCAAGAGGATACCCAAGATTATATAATGTGCTTAATGCGATTGCATTTAAAATGAGGGGGTATTTACATGAAGGTGGAAATTTGGTCGGATTATCAATGTCCGTTTTGTTATATAGGGAAGCGTCGATTCGAAGAGGCTTTGAAACAATTTGAAAATAAAGCTCAGGTAGAGGTTTCATTTCGCAGTTTTGAGTTGAACCCAGAGGCTGAGCGGGATATCAATATGTCTCAAAATGAAATGCTGGCCAAGAAATACGGCATGTCTCACGCGGATGTGGAAGCGAACAATCAAAACCTGACACAGCAGGCTAAAGAATTGGGTCTCGAATATCATTTGGACAAAGTGGTTTTAACGAATTCTTTCGATGCTCACCGCTTGATGCATTTTGCTGAATCAAAAGGTAAAGAGAATGAAATGAACGAGTTCCTGTTCAAAGCATACTTTACGGAAGGCAAGCATATTGGCGATCATGCTATATTGGCTAATTTAGCTGAAGAGGCTGGCCTTGATAAGTCTGAGACAGAAGCCATGCTGGCAGGAACGGCATTCACGGCGGAAGTAAGGGGCGATGAGCAGGAAGGAAGCCAGCTTGGAATTACAGGCGTTCCATTCTTTGTCATTAACCGCAAGTATGGCATCTCCGGCGCACAGCCAACGGAAGCGTTCCTGGATACGCTGAAAAAAATATGGGCTGAGGAAAATCCGCTGCAAATGGTGAATGATCCAGCAACAGGCGATGCTTGTACGGACGGTTCTTGTAACGTGCCGGAAAAATAAACCGGCTAGGAAGGACAAGGGCTTTTGCTTTAAATGTAAGGCTCTTTTCGTAAAGATTGTTGTTTTTAAAACGAAACTATTTAAGGTTGATTGGAGCGGAAGTGCGAGACTCCTGCGGGAGCAGCGGGACAGGTGAGACCCCACAGGCGTTTACGCCGAGGAGGCTCACCGCCCGCCCCGCGGAAAGCGAGCATCTGGAGGGGAAATCAACCACAACCCACTACCTGGTAAATAGCAACAAAGTATGTGAAAACAGCCAAATGTAAAAAAGGCTGCATTCAAGATGAACTGATCATCTTGGATGCAGTCTTTTTCGAAGCCGTGAGTGTTACTTGGATTCACTTAAAGAATAGCGATAAAATAAATGTCCAAATGCACACGAAGGCTAATAACCCAAAGCTGTATTTCAATGTCATTTTCGTTAAAGCGGATTCTTTTCCGGTTTCGCCAACTGCAGCCGTCGCGATTACAATCGATTGTGGAGAAACGAGCTTTGCTATGACGCCCCCGGCAGTGTTTGCGGAAACCAATAATGATGAGTTTGTCCCTATGATGTTGCCTGCCGTAGCCTGTATTGGAGCAAATAACGTATTGTTATTCACTACAGATCCAGTCATGAACACGCCGATCCATCCTAATAGCGGTGATAATAGCGGGAAGATTTGTCCTGTTGTCGCAACCGCTTCCCCCAAAACATTTGTTAATCCACCATATGACATCAATTTGGCTATGCCGATGATCGCACAGATCATGATGATTGGAATCCGAAACTCTAAAACCGTTTTTTTTAGGAGGGAAAGACCTTCACTGACATTAATGGCTTTCGTCGTAGCGATGGTCGTCAGCGCAGCCAATAAGATCGCTGTTCCCGTTTCACCGATTAAATCAAGGCCGATCGTAATCGAAGATCCCGGAAATATGAATTTCAGGACAGCCGATTCAAGGATACCTCCTTGAGAGAACAGTCCTTTAAAGGCAGGAAAGCTCCAAATCAAAACAAATAGCGTCAATAGATAAAATGGAGACCATGCCTTTACGATATCACCCATTGAATGTTTTTCGAATTCAAATTCCTTGCCGTTGAGTAAAAATAAATGTTTAGGTTGCCACTTATTAAGAAATAACGCCAGCACCCCCATGGTTAAGAGAGATGGAATAATGTCAGCTAACTCTGGGCCTACAAAAACGGTCATGATCGCCTGGGACACTGTATAAGTAGTCGATGTCACTAATATGGCCGGCAATACTTCTCTGATCCCCTTAAAGCCATCCATCAGCCATATTAATAAAAACGGAATGGTAAAGTTAATGAGCGGCAGTGTTAAGGCCGTCATCATGGACACATTCATCGATGTTACATTTTCCAAGCCGAATGTCCCGATGATGCCAACCGGTATGCCGATTGCCCCGAATGCTCCCGAAGCACCATTAGCTATTAGACAGAGCATCGCTGCCTGTAAAGGCTTGAATCCCAATGAAACCAATAGGACGGCGCAGATTGCGATCGGTACACCAAAACCTGCTGCTCCTTCAAGAAAGGCGTTAAAGCAAAAACCAATAAGTAAGAGCTGAAGGCGTTGGTCTTGTGAAATCCCTGCTATGCTACCGCGTAACACCTCGAACTTTCCGGATTTAACAGTGATTTTATATAACCAGACCGCCATCACGATGATATAGCCAATCGGCCATATCCCTTGGAACATACCTTGAACCACACTTCCGACTGCTTCTCCCAAAGGTAGCTTAAAGAGGAAAAGGACGATAAGAAAGGTAACAAATAAGTTTAGAAGGGCTGCGTGGATTCCTTTCATCTTAAAAATCGTCAAGCATAATAGAAATAAAAGGATCGGTATAGCTGCAACTAATGCTGAAATGGCAAGATTATTAAATGGGTTGTATGTTTGCACTAACATAATGACAGCTCCCTGCGTAAGAAATTACTCCCAAAATTGGGCTTGAATATCTTGAAGCGTATGAACAGAGCGGGCAAACTGTTCTTTTTCGCTCTCGTTTAGGGTAAGTTCGACAATGTTTTTTGCGCCTGTTCGATTAATGACTGTAGGGGTACCAATATAAACATTACTATGGCCATATTCGCCTTCCAACAATGAGCCAACTGGTAAGACGACATTTTCATTCTTTAAGATCGCTTTTGTGATTCTCGCCAATCCCATGGCGATTCCATAATACGTAGCACCCTTCGACTCAATGATCTGGTATGCAGCATCACGGACTTGAACGGCAATCTCTTTTTTTCTTGCTTCATTTAATTTTGGACCTATCGGCAATCCGGAAAAATTGGCAGAGCTCCAAACCGGAAGTTGTGAATCACCATGTTCACCAATGATATAGGCATGGATACTTGTAGGTGCGGTATTAAATTCTTGCCCTAATAAAGAGCGGAATCTTGCAGAATCCAATATAGTCCCTGAACCAATCACTTTTTCTTTCGGTAAACCGGAAAATTTCCATGTCGCATAAGCCAAAATGTCTACTGGATTCGTTGCGACCAAGAAAATGCCATTAAATCCAGCTTTCATGATGCTGCCTACGATCGATTCAAAAATGTTCATGTTTTTCCTTACAAGATCTAGCCTGGTTTCTCCAGGCTTTTGAGCGGCTCCAGCACATATGACTACGATTGCAGCATCCCTACAGTCCTCGTATGATCCGGATTTTATATTCATGGCACTAGGCGCATACACAAGACCATGATCTAGGTCCATAACATCGCCTTTCGCTTTTTCTTGATTCAAATCGACAAGAACCAACTCATCACATATTCCTTGATTCATTAAAGCATAGGCATAACTAGATCCAACTGCACCAGTACCAACTAAAACGACTTTATTTCCCTGTGTAGAATTCATAATGAATACCTCCAATTTTTTTGAATGTAAAACCTTCCTTAAAAAGTATCTCCATCCCTTTAGTATGTGAAATATTTCACAAGAAGTTGTAAAAAAATTTGCAGGCTTGCATGTTTTTATGTTTGCAGAGTTGTAATAAACAATAACATTGTGAATTATTTCACAATGTTATTGTACTACATAGCACTATAACATTTCAACAAACAAAAATATTTAATTAGTTTTTTTTTACATGATAGTAGCACCGTTTGCAGTAGTTGTCGGATCGGATCTGAGCAAAGTGAAGGCAGTTTAAAAAGGAGATGATACATGGCGCAAAGAATATAGTGTAAAGAAGGGATTTTCCGAAAGGTTGAAAATAAAAAGGAGCTAAAAGGGTGTATATCATAATTGGAATACTAGTCGTCGTGATTGCATGTGTATTAACTGTCAAAATAATTTCCTATAAATACTGGACTTGTATCTATACGGCATTTGGAAATGATAATTATTTTAAGGTGATAGCGAAATTGGAAAACGAGGGTATACAATTCAAAACGAAAACGCCTATGAATTTAGGTTCCCAGGATTTTCAAAATCGCCATAAAACTACTCAATATGATGTTTTTGTGAAAAAAGAACATGAGCAAATTGCCCAAAGGGCCGTGCACAAGAATTGATAAATGGAAACTGGCTGTCCTGGTGGCAGTCTTTTTTTTACTTGGAAGGAAAGTTAAAAGGAGAGAATTTAAATTTAATGAATAATTTGGGCTTATAAATAATTTCGGAGAAAGGGAATTGAAAGATGAAAAAACAATTGCTTAAAATTTCTGAAAGAGAAGAGTTTGTCGAATTATACTCGGATACAAATGATTTAAGGAAATTTGGTGTGGCTAAGATACTAAAAGTGTCAGATGCGTTTGTAGTGGCCGCTAATATTACTTCAACCGGGCTGTATGATGGATACAGTTTACTTTATCTTGAAAGCATTCACCAAATCAATGTCAATACGAAATACATTAAGAAAATCAAGAGATTATATATGGCAAAAAAACAAAATCATATTGAATTCGTTGATGGAAATGAAGATTTACTTTTGAGTTTTCTGGATTTTGCACATGAAAATAACTTCATGGTTTCAGTTGAACTTTTTAATACGGGATATGGTGATGTGCAGGGTTTTATTAAAAACCTGGAAGATGATATATTTGTAATTTCAATGGTGAACGAAGTGGGGGAGCTTGATGGTGAAGCATTCATTAAGTCGGATGCCATACATACCATTTCATGCGATGGTGAAAATGAATTCAATTTAATGCATTTATACTTCAGGAAATGAAAGTTCAAGGGTAATGCTGCTTTCTGCAAAGTGCTGCTAACCTATAATTTAATAGAGGATAAAAGAAAGAAAAAGGCGCAGATACTTTTGTTTTTTATAGTTTCAAAGACTGAAAATTTGTATAATGGTTGAGATGGATTAGAGGTTTCAAAAATGAATGTACATATAGGAGGGGCATGGATGAGTAAGCTTAATGGCAGGACCATTGCTTTATTGGGAGCGAGGAAGACGGAAGAACTTAGTAAAATCGTTGATAATCTTGGGGGAGTCCCGCTCGTTCGTCCAGCACAGGGGACGGTATTCCTTGATGATTCCCATTTGGAAGAGGATGTCACCCGTTTGATGGCAGGAGAGTTCGATTGGATCATCCTGACGACGGGAGTGGGGACGGAACTATTATATAAAACGGCATTGAAGATGGAAGCGGGAGAGCGTTTCATAGAAGCTTTGCAGTCCATGAAAATTGCGGCTAGGGGCTATAAAACAGTGAATATGCTGAAAAAACTCGGCTTGCAGCCATTAATCCGTGATGATGATGGCAGTACGGCAGGGCTCGTTCGAAATCTGGAAGGCCATCTGTCCGGAGATGTAATGGTCGCTTTGCAGCTTCACGGCGATCCAGCGCCTCTTTTGATGAATTGGCTGGATGAGCAAAAAGTGGAACATAAAGAAATCCTTCCATACGAACATATACCGCCCGAAAAAGAAACGATGCGTCAGCTGATCGAAGAAATTCTTGGAGGGAAGGTAGATTCTGTCGTGTTCACGAGCGCACCTCAGCCTCGTAATTTGATGAAATTTGCCCGTGAACAAGGTGTGGAAGATAAAATAATCGACTGGTTTAAATCCGATGTGATTGCTCTTGCTGTCGGAAAAGTAACGGCACAAGTGGTAATAGATGAAGGAATCAAGCGGGTCATATATCCAGAAGATCAACGGATGGGCAGTGCAATGGTGGAGCTGGTGAAATATTATCAGGGCATTGCAAGCAGATAAGGGTGAGTGCGGCATGAACAAGGGCAAAGTCTATTTTGTGGGGGCAGGTCCGGGTGATGTGGGCCTGATTACCGTAAAAGGACAAAAGGCGATCGAAAAAGCGGATGTCATTTTATATGACAGGTTGCTAAGTCCCAAACTATTGGAGGCTGCCACTCTTGATTGTGAGTTGATATATTGTGGTAAGACACCTTATACGAATGGTATCAGCCAAGGGGAGATAAATGAGCTGCTTGTGTCCAAAGCAATGGCAGGGCATCGGGTCGTCCGTTTGAAGGGCGGTGATCCTGCCGTCTTTGGAAGAGTCGGGGAGGAAGCGGGATCGTTGAAAGAACAGGGGATCCCATTCGAAGTCATTCCGGGGGTTACGTATGGCATTGCCGCATCCATGTACGCAGGAGTTCCCGTCACGCATCGGGATTATGGACGTTCCTTTGCGATGGTTACGGCCCATGATCAAACGAAGAAGGATATAGATTGGAATGGGCTTGTGAATAGTATGGATACGGTTGCCTTTTATATGGGTGTGGCCAACCTTCCTTATATCCGCGAAAATTTGATCAATCATGGAAAGCCAGGGAATACGCCGGCACTCGTCATTCAATGGGGCACTTATGGAAGACAGGAAACGGTCGAGGGGACCTTGGACGATATCGTCGAAAGGGTATGTGAAAGGTCGCTTGGCAATCCGGCGGTCACCTTGATAGGAGATATCATTTCACTAAGGGGCAAACTGCAATGGTTCGAAAATAAGCCTCTATATGGACAACGATTTTTAGTGGCCCGTACCGGGACGGCAAAGAGTTCATTGGCAGAAGCCCTGCATGAACTTGGCGGTGATGTCATCGAGTTTCCTAAATGGAATGCGGCAAAAGTGAAAATTGAAGAAAGTCAGCTGCTCTCGTTTCTTTTGTATGATCGAATTCTCTTCACTTCACCCGAAAGTGTCCATGGGTTCTTAGATTTACTAGCTGAATATGCCATTGATTACCGCCGGATTTCTTCGGAACTTTATGTATTATCGAGGAAATCGAAGAAAGTTTTACAACAACGCGGACTGATGGCCAAGCTCAAATCCGAGATGGTGGAAACTGGAACACTGTTGGTTATTGGAGATAGGGAACAGGAACAAATGGATTCGGAATATGGGGCAGAAGCTTATTTTCAATCCATCGATAAATTTGTTGATGAAAGATTCCTTGAAATCCTTCCGGGAATGCTGGACGGGAAAGAAGTCGATACGGTACTTTTTTCGAATCAGCATTCAGTGGATATGCTGATGGAATACGGGAACAAGGCAGACGTGGATATTGAAGCGCTGCTAAATCAAGCCTCCATCGGGGTAATCGGGAAAAGCACCGGCAAAAGACTTGAAGACTATGGATTTGCACAAGATATGATGCCCAATGAGCCGTCTGTCGAAGAATTGGTGGCGTTGATCGTGAATAGGAATGTTTATTAGACTCTGAAAAAAAACAGAGTCTTTTTCCTTTTTTACCTAAAAAAACTGGTGTTAATGATATGCTCTTCCTTTGGGTATTTTTCGTAAATAGGGCGTTGGTTAGCTGCAATCATCATATTAATATTTAATTTTGCCATACTGCCTGTTCTTTTTTCAAAAGAGCTAAGCACTGGCACTTTTACTATGCATCAGGAAAAGGATAATACCCAATGGACGCTCACGAGATTTCGTGGAGGAAGGAATAAAAGTCTTTTATTTCTTCCCAAATTGGGTATCATATATAAGTGACTTTTCTAGGGAGGCGAAGCAAATGAAACGCACATGGGAATTCGTATTAAGTATCATAGGCGTGAGTATCGCTGCGATTTCTTTAATCGTGACGATTATAGCGGCAGTTTATCTCAACAGTATCGATTTGACGGAAATGATGGACTACTCATTAATGACAGATTCCGAGTTTTCGACATCTGAGGTGGATATGTCAATCAAGTTGTTCATGGGCTTATTATGGGCGGGGGTCATATCGCTGTTTATTGCATTGGCAGGCGGCTTGATCGCTATCTTTCTATTAAAAGGCGGCAAAGCGAAGGGAGCCGGAATCTTAATGGTCATTACGGGCATTCTGACGGTCTTTCATGTATGGCCGCTTATCTTCTTCATCGTGCCGGGAATCATGTGCCTTGTAAGGAAACCAAGGGAAACGGTGGAAGTGATCGGATGATCCAACACTATACATAGTTTTGTAATTTGAAACAAAGGAGCTGACCCGAAGATGCGGGTCAGCTCCTTTTATTCTGAACTGGAAAAATAGTGGATATTTTAGGGGAATATACCTTTTTGTACCTGCAATCACCAGTCTATCATGTTACTATTATTATAAAGTTAAATATTAATAGACTGGAGTTCGATCAATGAAGATACCTTTAATGAAAGTTGGAATAATGACCTGTTTAACATTCGGTTTGTTCAATGGACAGGCTCTTGCGGAGTCTGGAGTAACCAAAGTCTGTTCAGCTTTTGGTGAAATCCAACCGGAGAAAAATCCTTCCCATAAGCAGATTAATTGTTTACTGACGAATGCGGCAATGGTGGCTGAAATCCCCCCTGAAGTAGTAAAAGCGGTGGCTACGCAGGAAAACGGGGATTGGAGGCAATTTAATGATGCGGGCCAACCCATAAAGTCCGGCGATGGCGGTATCGGTCTAATGCAGCTTACCAATAAAAGTGGGTATGACCAGAAAAAGTTGGAAAGTGATATAGTCTATAATATCGAGGCAGGCGTCGAGGTACTGAGTGACATGTATTCTAGAAGGGATTTGCCCAAGATCAAGGGTGCAGGACGCAGGGGCATTGAAAATTGGTATTTCCCAGTAATGGCTTACAATGGGACAAAACCGGTGAACAGTCCTCTTTACCAGGAAAACGGGCAAAGAAATGCGAATGCCTACCAAGAGGAGGTTTTTGCTGAGATAGAAAACCAAAGTTTTTTGAATGATACGAAACTGGCAAAATATCCATTTAAAACATCGGACTTTCAATATGATCGGGATAGCACTGAAAATATCACCTTTAAAAAGCTGGAATACACACTGACAGATCAAACGCATGACTCTGTTTATTGGTTCAAGGCAGGAGACAAAGTGGTGACGACATCCAGCGCGAATATCAGGAAAGAAATAAGCACTACGGCAGGTGCAGTATCTGTGCCGCTCAATACAAGCTTAATCATCACAGGGAATTTTGACTATCACGAATCTAAGGGAAATAAATTTGTCTGGTACCCTGTACAAACGGAGGACAAAAAGATTAAGGGATATGTTTCATCAGCTTACATCTCCAATAGGCTATCGATTGTCGTCCCTATCAAGGATACGAATAAACCTGTGATATCAGGGGCTGCTAGTAAATCTATTCCTTTCAACTCAACTTTTAATCCTAAAACCGACGTAAAGGCAAAGGATGATAAAGATGGTGACTTAACGAGTGCCATCCGTGTGGACGGTAAGGTGGATACCAAGAAAGTGGGCACCTATAATTTGACTTATACGGTAGCTGACAAGGCTGGGAATGTTGCAAAGGCCACAAGGAAAATAACCGTTTATGATCAAGTCAAGCCTGTGATTTTTGGTGCTGGGAATAAAACCATCAAACTTAATTCTTCATTTAACCCAAAAACAAACGTGAGTGCCAAGGACAATGCCGATGGCAACCTGACAAGTAAAATCAAAGTGACGGGTACAGTGAATACGAAGAAAAAGGGGACCTATACATTGAAGTATACGGTCACCGATCAATCGGGAAATGCAGTGACAGTCACCAGAAAGATCACGATAGATGGCACCAAGCCGGTCATTTCCGGTGCCAAAAGTAAAACCATTGCCTACAACTCGACATTCAATCCTAAATCAGGTGTATCTGCGAAAGATAACCTGGATGGCAACTTGGCAAGTAAAATCAAAGTGACGGGTACAGTGAATACGAAGAGAAAGGGTTCCTATACATTGACTTACACAGTTACGGATAAATCGAAGAACAAGGCAGAGGTAAAAAGGAAAATTACAGTTAAATAGATGGAAAAAAAGGATTCCGGTAATAGTGGAATCCTTTTTTGATGAGTTGAATGATTTTGGCTGAAAGCTGGTATAAATAATAGGAGAAGGTGTTCAGTGATTTGATCTTCCACGGCGGAGTGGAAACTGATAAAAATTCTATATATTGTAAATAGATGTAATTATAATTAATCTGAAGGGAGATTGTTTATGGGCATGTAAACTTGATGGATCAGGTTTTTAGGATTATGAAAGGGACGGCGGGCTGAAAAATAATCCTGGCCTTGGAAAACCGCTTCCGGAGTCGGCACTATCGGGAGATATATATGAAAGACTTCTTGACGAAGGCCAAGGATGCCGGTTACCTGCTATCCCGAATTGGTACGATTGAAAAAAATCAATGAACCTGAATCGGAATTAATGAAACGAATTGACGATATTAATGAGAAAGTCCGTACATATAATGCGATTTGTCCGGCGCAAATGCAGCGCAGGGAAATAGAGTAGGAAAGTATCGAAATCCAACACAGAATTGGTAATTACTGTTAATGCGTAAAATGTAGGTATTTGTATGAAGTGATCATACAAGGATTATGATATAATTGCATCAATAAAAAACAGAGAGAGGGACTACAATTGGAAAAAAGAAAAGAAGTTTTTTCATGGATAAAAGCGATTGGGATTGCAGTCATTCTAGCTTTTTTAATTCGAACATATATTTTTGCACCGATTGTCGTGGACGGTGAGTCAATGATGCCGACTCTGCAAGACCACGAACGAATTGTTCTTAACAAGTTTGGAACGAATATCGATAGTATCCACCGGTTTGATATTGTCGTTTTTCATGCAACGGTAGATAAAGATTATATAAAAAGGGTTATCGGTCTGCCAGGTGACCATATTGAATATAAAGACGATACGCTTTATATTAATGGGAAAGCTTATAAAGAACCATACTTGGACAAATATAAGAAACAGATGGCAGGTTTGCCGCTGACTGAATCCTTCAAGCTCGAAGATAAAACAGGCAGCATGACAGTGCCGGATAACCAGCTGTTCCTTATGGGGGACAATCGCCAAAATAGTTTGGATAGCCGTGAAATCGGCACGATTTCCGTCGATGAAATTGTCGGCAAGGCGAATCTAGTGTATTGGCCGATCAAGGAAATGAAAATTGTGAAATAAGAGGAAGCGGACTCAGATATCGAGTCCGCTTTTTTTTGCCGTTTTTCATTTCCGTAATGGGGAAACATTGACTGCCATTATCATACAAGTCCTTCAACAAAAAACGTGTCCATTCTTCTTTTTTTTTCTTTTTTTATGAAAATCAACTCATATGGGTTAAATTAGGTTATCCTATTAAAAAGAAGTAATCACGTTACCCAGGCCCGCATCAGAAATTGGATTACTTTATAAAAGGGTGCTGAGATGGAGTACTATAGATGGATATAGTAAAAGATTTAATATCAAACTATGGTTATGTTGCGATATATGGACTGTTGGCCATTGGGATTATTGGCTTGCCGGTACCTGATGAGTTCATGATGACTTTTGTCGGCTATTTGTCATCCATCTCCGTTTTGAATGTCCAGGGGGCATTCCTCGTCAGTTTCCTTGGATCGATATCCGGGATGCTTGTCAGTTACTTCATCGGGAAAAAGGTGGGTAAGCCTTTTTTGAGAAAACATGGCAAATGGATCAAAATGACTCCCGCGAGGTTGGAAAAACTAGAGAATTGGTTCAATAAATACGGTCCTTGGACCATCATCATAGCCTATTTCATCCCAGGAGTTCGCCACTTCGCCAGTTACATGTCCGGAATGAATGGAATGGGGAAAAGAAAGTACTTTATATTTGCAGGTACAGGGGCTTTCAGCTGGTGTTTGGTATTTACGACTTTTGGCTATTTCATTGGTGTGTTAACTTAACTTATTACACTCATAGGTCAAATTTCCATGTTGAATCGGAAAATCCCGTTTCTGGATTTCAGAAACGGGATTTTCCATTTTCACCTTTTATTATTGAGCAGAGTATCCGCCGTCTATGACAAGCTCGGCACCCGTAACGTAGGAAGCGTCATCGGATGCTAGATAAAGCACGGCATTTGCAATATCAGCCGGCTGACCCAAACGCTGTAATGGAGTTGCCTTTATCATTTGATTCACTAACTCTTTTGACTCTACTAATTTTTATGTAATGGGTGTGTCGCCATCCTTCATCCTTTTCCAGCTTTCGTCTGAAGATCCATCAAGTACAGTTCCATAGACGCTATCCAATCAGTGATAATGGCCATTTTATTAGTCAATCTTCCCATCATGATCACTCCGGATTAGTTGTTATAACGATGAATATATGTTCAAGCTCTTACTGGATAAAAAGTAGTTGTATATCTTAAATAGTGCCGGAAAGTTGATATATTTTAATGGGCCTCCCATAACCCCTACAGGTTGCAATCGTTTTTAATCTTTTGAGATTGATAAGTTTGACTCCGTAGATTGTCAATATCCAAAATGGCTTAACCATTCTATTCGAAACTATTCACAAGTAACCTTGTAGAGGCAGCGCATGCATTAGGGTCCTCTATTTCCAGGCCACCTTGGTAGGGGCACAACATGTTCAATTTTTGTACTTTTAATATATTTTTTATAACGTCATTCCAATTTTAACTTTTCAGACCTGAAAAAGTCTTTTATGTAAAAAGGAGGTCATTCAAATATGAATAACAAAATGTATCTTTCCTTGGCCATTCCGCTTACGATTTCGACGATGAGTACGCCCTTGCTCGGTGCGGTTGATACGGCTGTTGTTGGAAAATTGAGTGATCCCGCTTATATAGGCGGGGTAGCTGTCGGAACCATTATCTTTAACACGATGTATTGGCTTTTTGGATTTCTTCGTGTCAGTACATCTGCCTTTGCAGCACAAGCGGAGGGAGCAAGGGATGAAAATCAAAGCCTGATGGCTTTGATTCGGCCTTTTTTCATAGCAGCAATTATCGGTCTTCTTTTTATCGTGATCCAAAAACCCATTTTGAATGTTTCGTTAGGTGCAATCGGTCCGGAATCGGACGTTTCCGCCTTTGCTGCAGATTACTTCAGCATCCGGATATGGGGTGCACCTTTTGCATTATTGAACTATGTCATCCTAGGCTGGTTAATCGGGAAATCCAGGATAAAAACATCTTTGTTCATACAAGTTTTCATGAACGTGATCAATATTATCTTATGCCTGGTTTTCGTAAATGGCTTTTCATGGTCAGTATCAGGGGTTGCTGCCGCTTCATTGATATCAGAGATTGCCGCTTTTTTCCTGGGCTTGTGGGTGATTCGGAAAGCGGTTATCATACCGGATGCTTTTTCATTCCGGGAGGGGTTCGATCATGCTTCACTGAAGAAAATGATGGTGGTCAACAGGGATTTATTCATCAGGACCATTTGCCTGATTACGGCTTTCAATCTTTTTACGGCTAAAGGAGCCACTTTCGGGACAGAGACATTGGCGGCCAACGCCGTACTCATACAAATCCATTACCTGATGGCCTATTGCTTTGATGGCTTCGCGAATGCGTCCAGTCTTCTAATTGGAAAGGCCATTGGTTCGAGAGATATCCACCTTTATAAAAAAACTCTCTCACTTTCTGCGCAGTGGGGCTTGTATGCCTCGCTCATACTTGCTATATCATACTATCTATTTAGCGATAAGGTCATTCTCCTTTTCACGAATATCCCAGGTGTCATCGAACTGGCCCATGAATACGGACTTTGGATTGTCCTATTCCCTTTCACTGCCTTTATCGGACTCATTTTCTATGGGGTATTTACCGGTGCGACTGAAGCGGTTCCTATAAGAAACTCGATGCTCCTTGCACTATTGGCCTTTCTATTTGTCCAATTCTCAGCAGTCCCCCAGCATGGCAATCATGGATTATGGCTTGCATTTCTGGCATTCAGTTTAGGACGTTCCTTATTTTTAGCGTTATATATCCCAAGACTAAACCGAAAAGTAACGGAGTTAATGGATGAAGAGAGTCCAGTGAAATCACCTTCTTTTTAAAAAAGAGGGTGTTTTTTATAATAAGGGGAATTTATCGGTAGTTTGACATTCGCAATAAAACGGGAATACGAAGAAAAGATAGCTACGCTTGGCGAATCAGATAGGAAAAGTGATAAAATGTAAAATATATATAAAAGAGGAGTTGACGTATTTTGAGTGAATTGAATTGGCGAGAAGAAGTTGAAAAACGGAAAATGGACCTATTACTGGACACACAAAACTTATTGAAAATAAAAAGTGTATTGGATGAAGAGCATCCGACAGAGGAGGCCCCATTCGGTAAAGGGGTGAAGGAAGCGCTTGATTACATGCTTAAATTAGGCGAAAAAGACGGTTTTACTGTGAAAAATGTCGATAATGTCGCTGGCCATATTGAAATGGGTGAAGGCGAGGAGTTAATCGGTATTTTATGCCATGTCGACGTGGTACCTGAAGGAGATGGATGGAGTTCGGATCCGTTTGGCGCTGAAATCCGTAATGGCCGCATATATGCTCGTGGGGCAATCGATGATAAAGGACCGACGATGGCTGCCTATCATGCAATGAAGCTAGTCAGGGAGCTAGGAAAACCTTTGAACAAACGTGTAAGGATGATCATTGGAACGGATGAAGAATCGAACTGGCGCTGCGTTGACCGGTACTTTGAAGTGGAGGAAATGCCATCGATGGGCTTCGCACCAGATGCTGACTTCCCGATCATCAGTGCGGAAAAGGGAATTTGGGATTTCTCGGTTATCCAACCTGCCGATGCAGGAAATGGTACGAGCTCAAACGTGAATGTTATGGAATTTTCTTCAGGCCGAAGGACGAATATGGTACCGGATTTTGCTACGGCGACTTTGGAAGCGGCTAATCCAGTTGAAGTAGTGGCAAACTATAAGGCTTATTTGCAAAAATACTCATTGAAGGGCCAGGCCGTTCCGCAAAAAAATCAAGTGCTCCTTGAAATGAATGGTGTCTCGGCACATGCGATGGAACCGAAAAATGGAATAAATGCAGGTCTGCATTTAGCCGACTTTTTAGCTGATCTCACTCTTGATCCGCATGCGAAAGCTTACTTCACTTTCATCAAGGATCGTTTGTTTGAAGATTCCCGTGGAAATAATTTAGGTGTGGCTTATTCGGATGAGCAAACAGGAGAATTGACGGTTAATGCCGGCGTTTTCAATTATTCTAAACAAAGGGACAGCTCGATTGGTTTCAGTATGCGCTATCCAGTGACGTTTGAGTGGGAACAGGAAAAGGCGGCATTGGAAGAGAGGCTTGCGGCATATAATTTGAAAGTGAAGACCAATTCGCATTCTACTCCACATTATGTGAGCAGTGAAAGCTTCTTGATTAAGACGTTGCAGCAAGTTTATGAAGCGGAGACAGGTGATAAAGCTGAGCTTCTTTCGATTGGCGGCGGCACCTACGCCCGTTCATTGAAAGAAGGTGTTGCATTCGGCCCGCTTTTCCCTGGCAGCGAAGATATTGCGCATCAAAAAGATGAATATATTGATATTGAAGATATGCTAAAGGCCACGTCCATTTATGCACGTGCCATTCATGAATTGGCTAAATAAAAGGCTGAGAAGGAGAAAGACATGGGAAAAATCATTTTTAACGGCGACCTTAAAAGCAGGTCCGAAGTACAGGTTGACATTGAAGATCGGGGATATCAATTCGGTGATGGCGTCTATGAAGTCATCCGGGTTTATAATGGCGAATTATTTGCGGGAGACATGCATCTAAACCGGCTGATGGACAGTGCGAAGTTGATTCAGATGAAAGTTCCCTTTACTGTAGCGGAAATCAAAACCCGCATGGAAGAGCTGATCGCTGAAGATCAACTGAAGGACGGTATCGTCTATATGCAGCTGACAAGGGGCGTATCTCCGCGAACACACTCATTTCCAACTGCTGAGGTGGAACCGGTCTTTGTAGCCTATACGAAGGAAACGCCTTATACAGGAAAAATGAAGCAAGGGGTCAAGGCTGTTACCACCGACGATATACGCTGGCTGCGCTGTAATATTAAGAGTTTAAATCTACTTGGTAATATAATGGCTAAACAGCAAGCGGTTGAAGCTGGCTGTGATGAAGCGATCCAGCATCGAGATGGCACGGTTACGGAGGGAAGTTCGTCAAATGTCTCAATCGTGGTGGATGGACTACTTAAAACGCATCCGGCCACCAACTTGATCCTGAATGGAATTACCCGTCAGGTGATGCTGAAACTTTGCGCTGAGCATGGAATTCCCTATGTCGAAGAGACCTTCACTGTCGAGGACATGATGGCAGCCGATGAAGTCCTTTATACGAGCACAAGCGTCGAAGTGACACCAATTATAAATATCGATGGCCAATCGATTGCAGCCGGGGAACCCGGTCCGATAACCCAAAGAATTCAAAAACTGTTTTCCGAGGAAATCGAGAGGCAATGCGGTTCGGTTAAATAGATACAAACCCCCCTTTGCCGAAACTGGCAAGGGGATTTTTTTTAAATGCTTCTACTTTAAAGCCGGACATGAAAGATTTTTATAGTGCAATTGCCTGACTTCAAGTCAGAAGTGTCCGAACCTCTTTTTACACGCCTTCGTTCACGTTAAAAACATCCACCTCATGCAGTTAAATTCATGTAAAAAAATTTTTTTGACATTTTCAAGATCCAGGAATATAATTGCTAATAACCTAAAAAGTTTACCCGTTGCAACAATTTAAGTTGCGTGTAAAAAGGAGCTGAAATAGAAATGTCTGATGTATTGCATCAATCTTCCTCGAGAGGGATCAAACAACTGCTTCCTTATCTAGGGCCGGCCTTTATAGCAGCTGTGGCCTATATTGATCCAGGGAATTATGCTACCAATATTACTGCCGGATCTAAATATGGCTATACATTATTATGGGTTATCTTCGCATCTAATTTAATGGCTGTGCTGATTCAATCACTATCCGCTAAATTGGGGATAGCGACAGGAAAGAACCTACCTGAGTTATGCAGGGAGAAATTTTCGAAAAAGACATCTTTCTTATTATGGATTCAAGCCGAAGCAGTCATAATGGCAACGGACTTAGCTGAATTCATAGGAGCGGCACTGGGAATTTATTTGCTATTTGACTTACCGCTCATCACATCGGCCATTATTGCAGCGATTGGTTCTTTTGCCATTTTGGAAATCCAGCGTAGAGGTTATCGGACATTCGAAGCCTTGATCACGGTCATGATATTTGTTGTGGTGATTGCCTTTGGTGCTCAAGTTTTTTATGCGAAACCTGACACTTCATCCGTTGTCTTAGGACTCTTCACTCCAAAATTTGAGGGAGTGGACAGTATTTTACTATCGGCAGGTATGCTTGGAGCTACCGTTATGCCACATGCGATTTACCTTCATTCCTCTTTAACTCAGAAGAGAATTGTCGGTAAAAACGATTTCGAAAGAAAAAGAATTTTTCGTTTTGAGCTAATTGATATTATCATCGCCATGTTGATTGCAGGTGGGATCAATGCCGCAATGGTCATTGTTTCAGCTGCCCTATTTCATAAGAATGGAATACCTGTAGAGGACTTGGATGTTGCCTATCAACAATTCGGTGCCATGCTTGGACCCTCTGTCGCGATGCTCTTTGGAATAGGCTTATTATTTGCCGGTTTATCCAGCTCATCCGTTGGTGTATTGACAGGTGATGTAGTCATGCAGGGATTCATTAAAAGACATATACCGATCTATTTGAGAAGGGCCATATCGACGGTCCCGCCTCTGCTGATAATATTAGGGGGAGTGAATCCATCTAAAGCACTTGTGATGAGTCAAGTTGTACTCTCGTTTGGCATCGCGTTTGCCTTAGTGCCATTGATCATGTTCACAAGCAATAAAAAAATCATGGGCAACCTGGTCAATCACAAAATCACCTCAAGCACTGCTTGGCTCATAGCTGTACTTATCATCGGACTGAATTTGTTCCTTCTTTACGAAACGCTGTTCAGCTAAAAGGAGAAGAGGCAGATAAGGAACATTTTGACTGCACACCAATTGTTAGACAACATCTAACAATTGGAGGTGCAGTTTTTTTGTTAATCCGTCCTTCCTTGCAATAATCCGCCCCAAACTATTATGAACAATCCCTCTGAAGGATTACTTCCTCTATAGCTTCGTTCACAGTATGGAAGGCAGGGATTCCAGTCTTTTTTTGATGGAGGGCATATTTATAAGGAAGTCCATGAAAGTATAGGCAATGGGGATTATGGTAAAATTAATGGGAAAACAGGAAGGGATGTTTGTGACCATGAATACTCATTTTTTCTTTGCTTTAGTATTACCTGATGATATTAAGTCTTATTTAAATGCTGTTACGGAACAACTGAGGTCAGACTTTCCATTTAAGAAATGGCTGCATTCAGCGGATTATCATATTACGATGGCATTTTTGGGCAATGCCCCCGATCCATTGAAAAAGGACGCTTTGGAGCGTGTGGAGAGCAAGCTTGCTAATGAGGCCTCATTTGGTTTGAAACTCGGCGATATCGGCGGTTTTGGCAAGAGTGAGAGTCCAAGGATTCTATGGGCAGGTGTCAACCAGCAAGAAAGGCTTTTTACCATTCAAAGAAAAATTTATAATTCATGTATCGAGGCCGGTTTTGAACTTGATAAAAAGCCGTTTAAGCCTCATATAACGCTGGCAAGAAAATTTGAGGGGGAAAGTCCCTTTTCGTTGGAGAGCGTCCGGCGGATGGCGAATTTGGAGGATAAGCATTTTGAAGCTGACCAGGTTGCGTTATATCAAACACATCTTGGAGCCTCGCCGTCATACGAGAAGATTTTCACAATACCCCTTGAAAAATAGAGTGAGAGGGGTGGTGGCTGTATGGCACAGCTCATAAAGATGCAGGATTATATTTCCCGGTATGAGCAGGATATTTATCGATATCCAACACAATTTGTACGGTTGAAAAAACAGCAATGGGATACATTGAAGGCTGCTTATAATGCGGGTGAGCTAGATCGGTTGTATAGCGAATATGCTGAAAGTGGAACACAGGTCAAGATTGATACTTCACAGGAAGGGTCAAAGGGCCTGTTTAAAAGGGTGAAAGGCATATTCCACAGGGCAGATAAACAGGAGGCAGAGGCGGAAGAGTTGGTAATACAGAACCAAGTTGAAAATACGAATGTATTTTCATTAAAGTTTCCGTTCCGTCCGGCCAGTCTGGATGAATTAAAGCAGAATTTTTTAAATCAATTGCTCCGCTTCCAAATGAAATGGGGAAGTTCGACGCTTCGAGAAAAGTCATTTATGGACCAATCATTCTTTTTGGATGAAAGGCTCCGCTTTTTTCTGCAGCGTTTTCCGGATACGTTTCTTGTATTATATAAACCAATTTTTCTATTGAAAAATGCTCCTGTTGAAGTCGATGTCATTTTATTGACCCCAGTTGACGCTTGGTGCATCACTTTTCTGGAGGCCGAGGAAGACGCTGCTTTCATCGGTGGGAGTGATCGGTTCTGGGTCCGCAGGCATCATAAGCATCCTGATAAAAAAGTGCTTAACCCTTTGCTGGGCGCAAATCGGATGGGGAACATCGTCTCCCAGTTATTTGAGCTTTATGAAGTGAACGTGCCGATTAAGAAGGTGATTCTATCCCGGAATGGATATGTGGATTATCCCAAAGCTCCTAATGATATTACGATATTGGATAAACGGACCTTCCCGTATTGGTTTGATAGGCTGCGGAATATATCATCTCCTCTTAAGGCACAGCAGTTAAAAGGCGCACAGGCATTGCTGGAATATTGCCAAACTACATCCAGCCTGCGACCTGAATGGGATGCCGAATATAACCAAACAGAGGGAAATGAACATGCCGCCCCTTAATGACACGCTGTATTTCATTGTCAATCCAATGGCTGGGAAGAAAGCCGAGGAAATACTGAAATCAAAAGCTGTTCCCTATGAGGTGTTTTTTACAAGGGAAAAGAGGCAACGCTAAGATTGACGAAGGAAATACTATCAGGGACAAATCAGGAAACCCGGATGATCGCTGCTGGGGGAGATCAATCATTAATGAAATGATAAATGGCGCAATTGGTTTTCTCCTGCGATCATCGGCTCCCTTGCGGCTGAGTCTGGCTATGATTATGTAAGGGGCATTCAAAAAACTGAGAGTGTGGAAGAAGGCCTTCCTTTATTTTAGGATAACGATTTAGTGCAGTGGCCAATAGACAGTTCGAGTCGAATGATAAGGTTGGTTATTTTATGAATAGCCTTGGCATGGGAATTGATGCTGAAGTTTCCGCTGAAGGGGCCGTTCCCTTCTGAAAAAATGGTTTAATTTTGTCAGAGCGGGTAAATTAATTTATCTGCTCATTTTTATAAAAAAGTTATTTTCTTATCAGCCCAGCGGTATGGAGTTGCTCATTGATGAAAATCGGCAGCTTTTGAAACAGTATGGTTCATTGTCATTGCGTACCAGCCATACTTTGGCGGTAGAATGAAAATTTCAACATGTCAAAGCTGGATGATGTCAGGTTGAATGTGATTGCGGTCCATGATATTACATGGTTGATATTATTGACCGTATTCATTTCACCTAAATATTAAAAATGTTGATTCTTTTTCTGGTAAAATGATAACAATGAGGAATCACGTGTCGGTAAAAATCCAGTCTGATGGGGAAATTGTTGGAATGGATGAAGCAGCTGCAGTGGTTCTGAAAGAGAAAATCCGCTTTATGTTCAAGGATGATATTCCATGCAAAAATATGAAATGATTTATTTGTTTTTGTTTTATGCGTATAATCGTTCTATAGTACTTGACGAAGAAACCGTTTTTCAACTAAAATTTAATTTATGGCTATTGTTTAATTGCTCAATAGCTATTTTTTTATTTCTCTAAATGAGGATGTTTTTAATTGCGGGTATCATCCCGATGCACGTATATATGCAGCTTCGCCAGCAGGCGGATTTTTTATTAAACATGGACTCAAAGTAGTGGTATTACATACACTAGGTGAACGTACCCATATTTGTATGATTAAGCGAGGAAATCGAAGGTGAACCAGTTGGAACATTTATTAGGTCAGGAGTGGGATATATCCCCTGCTGGAGGAGCTACGGGAGAAGCCTTTATTGCCGAGAAAGAAGGGCAGAAGCTCTTCCTTAAACGAAATTCATCGCCATTTTTAGCTGTTCTTTCAGCTGAGGGCATTGTTCCAAAGTTAATGTGGACAAAACGCCTGGAAAATGGGGATGTAATTACGGCCCAGCATTGGATGGAAGGCAGGGAGCTATCTCAGCAGGAAATGAACAATATAAGAGTCGCAAAGCTGCTTCAAAAAATTCATCAATCCAATCCTTTGTTAAGCATGCTCAAAAGGCTTGGGAAATCCCCTTTACGACCTGAAAGTATACTTACAGACATAGAAACCGGGTTAACTTCGGATGTTACGGATATTCCGATTATCAAGGAAGCCATCCATTTTTTACAGAACAATCTTCTGTTGATTGAATGCGACGAAAAAGTCGTCTGTCATTGTGATGTGAACCATAATAATTGGCTCATGACCGAAACCGACGGATTGTTCCTGATTGATTGGGACGGAGCGGTCATTGGCGATCCGGCCATTGACCTCGGCATACTCCTGTATTCATATGTCCCAAGGGAAGAATGGAATCAATGGCTTGCCCGCTATGGCAAGAAGCTTGACGCAGGCCTGGAGATGAGGATGAAATGGCACACGGTTTCACAACTTGTGCTTTCCATCCAATGGCATCATCGTAGAAAGCGGTACGAGGAAAGAAATGAACTACTGCAAAAACTTGAAGCATTATTGATGGTTGACTGATCAGAATTGATCTATATCATCCACCCACTGGGACAAGTCGTTCTGGTGGGTTGATATATGTGCATCCAAATCGGCGGTACCGATGCCTGTCTGACTGTATTCGTAAATCTCTGTCAGTATCGTTTTCACATTGCTGTCAATATCCATGTTGATCATTAAGGATTTGACGAGCCTTTCAACCTGTTCACATTCAGCAACGGATCCGCAGCAGTCTTTTTGATGATTGGTTAATATATCTTTTAATAGTGACATTTGATGTTCATGGGAAATCGGCATTTAATACCTCTCCTTTCTTAAATATGGATTCTAGGGATTTCCAGGTGGTTCTCGCCTGCCCTTCACTTATTTATGGTGTGTTTTGCGGAAAGTTTTATACATGAAAACTACAGAGACTGTCGCCTGGATGGCCGGCAGTTTTTTTATTTGTTCAGTGGGTGCATGCAGGCTTTTCCTGAAAAAATCAACTTGCAGGAATCCATCCACTCGTGTTATGGTTTGAACGATTATATTATAAATAGGGGTGTCATCATGCGTTTAAGAAATAAACCTTGGGCTGAAGACCGTTTGAATGATTTTCCACAATATGTAATTCATCAGCCAGTGAGCCATAAAGGTAAATGGCATGAAGTTTTTGGTAACGATAATCCGTTATATATTGAAGTGGGTACGGGGAAAGGCCGTTTCATTACAGAAATGGCAAAAGCCCATCCTGATGTGAATTTCATTGGAATTGAAGTATATAGAAGCGTCATTGTAGCTGCACTGGACTTGCTGATTGAAGCAGAAGTTCCGAATTTAAAGCTGTTGAATGTTGACGCAGCGAACTTAGGTGAATATTTTGCAAAAGGTGACGTGGATCGCGTCTACTTGAATTTCTCTGATCCATGGCCAAAATCACGCCATGCAAAACGTCGGTTAACGTATAAGACATTCCTCGAAGTATATGAAGGAATCCTGCCAGACAACGGCGAGATTCATTTCAAGACGGATAACCAAGGGTTATTCGAATCTTCCTTGAAGAGCATTTCCGAATACGGCATGCTCTTGAAATATGTAAGCCTTGATCTGCATAACAGCAGTTTTGAAGGGAATATCATGACTGAATATGAAGAAAAGTTCTCGAGTAAAGGCAACCGGATATACCGATTGGAAGCAATGTTCCAATAATCATCGTTCAGAAACCAGGTGCACAGCATCTGGTTTTTAGTTTGTTAAAATCAAAAAATGTTCATATCTCTCTTATGTAAAAGACAGGATTAATGCTGTTAATCATCAAGGATGTCAAGGAAACTCAAGAGAGATTATATTGAAATGTATCCACCATTATCGTCCTACTATGGATTTCCTGGATTTACGAGAACGAGATGGATTGTTATCAATTTCAATATCTGGAAGCGGGTGTTAAACTAAAGGAAGAGGAGGGGTAAAATGGAAACGATGCAAATAGGGGAAATTAAATTAACATGGTTGAATGGCGGTGTAACTCACTTGGATGGTGGCGCGATGTTCGGTGTTGTACCGAAACCGCTTTGGGCCAAGAAGTATCCTGTTAACGAAAATAACCAAATCGAGTTACGTACTGATCCGATTTTAGTGCAGGCAAATGGATTGAACATGCTTATAGATTCCGGTATTGGTAATGGAAAGATGAATGACAAGCAAAGACGGAATTTTGGGGTGACGGAGGAATCCAATCTTGTTGAAGATCTTGGCAGACTTGGGATTCAGCCAAATGATATCGATTACATTTTAATGACGCATCTACATTTCGACCATGCCTGCGGTTTAACGAAACGTAAAGGTGAAACTTGGGTTCCTGTTTTCGAGCGTGCAGAAATTATTACGACCCAAACTGAATGGAAAGAAATGCAAAACCCGAATATTCGTTCAAAAAGTACATATTGGGCAGAAAACTGGGAGGCGGTCGCTTCTCTTGTTCGTCCTTTTGAAGGGGAGCAAGAAATTACGGACGGCATTAAAATGGTCCATACTGGGGGTCATAGTGATGGACATGCAATCATCATCATTGAAGATGGCGGGGATAGATTGATCCACATGGCAGATATCATGCCGACGCACGCGCATGCGAATGTCCTCTGGGTCCTCGCTTATGACGACTATCCTATGACTTCCATCGAGGCGAAGGAAAAATGGATGAAATCCGGACTCGAAAATGGGTCCTGGTACAGCTTTTACCATGATGCCCACTATTGTGCCATCAAGTGGGATGTAACGGGTAAGGATATAATAGCCGAATTGAAACGGAAACGGTAAGCGGGAAAGCAAAAGGAGGACGTCATTTTGACTGCCCTCCTTTTTGTATCAATCATTTTGTGCATTAAGTTCCAATATCGTTCCTGTAGAGGCATCTGCAATAAATTCGAATTGCTCGCGTTGTCCCTCTGTGTTTCTAGTGATCCCGCCTTTGTACACTTCATAGTCCAAATCATTTTTTGTATAGTTTTCCGGCTTCATCAAGATCCATGAGCCATATATATTTCCATCCTTTTTGACTGTTTCCTTCACTTGGGCCAAGACTTTATCCGGAGAAGGTTTACTTGATTGATCCAATATTTGTTTTGTTGCATAGCCAGCGGCAAACCCGGCTGCAGTACCTAGTAAAAACGTTTTCCAATTCATTTATTTCTCCTCCATTGCATTTTTTAAAACCACTCCCACTAGTATACAGAAGAACACATTATTTGACTAATAATTTGAAATTTTAACCATTAACTGATAAATTAGAACTTTCTAGTGTAACATGAAGCTAAGTTCTGTAAAATAGTAAGTAACAATACAATACATAGGTTAGGGGTAAAAAAATGAATCATGAGACTTTAGAACTATTTAAAACGTTGACGGAATTACCAGGAGCCTCGGGAAATGAACATGCAGTTCGGAGTTTCATGAGGAGTGAGCTGGAAAAGTATTCGGATGAAGTCGTCCAAGACCGCCTTGGCGGAATATTTGGCTTAAAAAGAGGGAATGAAGAAGGGCCGACTGTCCTGGTTGCCGGGCATATGGATGAGGTGGGCTTCATGGTCACTTCCGTAACGGAAAATGGAATGATTCGTTTTCAGACCCTTGGAGGCTGGTGGAGTCAAGTGCTTTTGGCCCAAAGAGTCGAAATCATTACCGATAACGGCCCGGTCATTGGTGTAATCGGTTCGATTCCTCCTCATTTGCTTGATGATTCGCAACGCTCAAAACCGATGGATATCAAAAATATGCTGATTGATATCGGGGCGGATGATAAGGAAGACGTGAAGAGAATCGGTATTAAGCCCGGTCAGCAGATTGTACCGATTTGTCCATTCACGCCGATGGCCAATGAGAAAAAAATCCTTGCAAAAGCGTGGGATAATCGTTACGGGTGCGGACTTGCAATCGAATTGTTAAAAGATTTAAAAGATGAAACATTACCGAATATCTTATATTCCGGAGCAACCGTGCAGGAGGAAGTGGGATTACGGGGTGCGCAGACTGCAGCTCATATGATCAAACCGGATCTTTTCTTCGCTTTAGATGCAAGTCCGGCGAATGATATGTCCGGCAGTAAAAGCGAATTTGGCCAGCTAGGGAAAGGGGCACTACTCCGCATTTTTGATCGTTCGATGGTTACGCATCGCGGCATGAGGGAATTCATCCTTGATACGGCAGAATCGAATGATATTCCGTATCAATATTTCGTTTCCCAAGGAGGCACGGATGCAGGGCAGGTCCATATTGCAAATGAAGGAATTCCAAGCGGGGTGATTGGTATTTGCTCGCGCTATATTCATACACATGCATCCATGATTCATATTGATGATTATGCCGCTGCACGTGAACTGATTGGGAAATTGGTTCGTTCCTGCGATAAATCGACATTTGAGACTTTGATAAATAACGGTTGATGGAGGAAGCTGAAATGGAAAGGGATGCTGTCATGTATCCTTTTCCAGCAGCTTTTTTTTTACATAGAAGGAAGGTAAGTATATTGAAAATAGCAGTAGGCAGTAAAAATCCGGCGAAAGTAAAGGCAGTGCTTGATGTATATGTAGAAGCTGAAATCATTTCGCTTCAAGTGGAAAGCGGGGTCTCGGACCAGCCATTTTCAGATGAGGAAACGTTGGATGGGGCAATGACACGTGCCCGGAATTGCTTAATTCACAGTGATGCTGAAATCGGTATCGGACTTGAAGGCGGTGTCGTGAAAATGGAACAGGGCCTATTTCTGTGTAATTGGGGTGCGATGGCCACGAGAGACGGTAAGGTCTTTGTAGCTGGCGGAGCGAGAATCCCACTACCCAAAATTGTTGCTGAGAAGCTGCTGGGCGGTCAAGAGTTGGGCCCGGTGATGGACGCCTTCACAAAGCAAGAGAATATTAGCAAAAAGGAAGGGGCGATCGGCGTGTTTACAAATGAGCGAATCACCAGGGGGGAAATGTTCCTTCATATCATGAGGATGCTTGCCGGTCAACACGAGTATAAGCTGAAAATGAAAAAAGAGGATTTTTGAATCATGTCATGACCGAATGCATACTTCGGATCGGCGAATGCGGGTTCGAATCATGAAAAAAGAATACTGCCAAAACAGAGCAGGATCTGACAGGATTTTATTGAGCGGGGTTGCTAGTATAAATGACAAGGGGTGAGCGGAATGGGGTGGGTTGAATCAATCCAGAAGGCGATCGAGTATATCGAGGAGCACTTATTGGAGGATCTGACAATCGAGAGCATTTCCAGGCAAGCGAATGCATCAGCTTTTCATTTTCAAAGGACATTCACCATTTTAACGGATATTTCGATTGGTGAATATATCCGGCGTCGAAGATTGACATTAGCGGCCCAGGAGATTTCATCCACAAATGGCAAGGTCATTGATTTAGCCTACAAGTATGGCTATGACACTCCCGAGGCATTCTCAAAAGCTTTTCGAAGGCAGCATGGAGTATCTCCAAGTGAAGCCCGAAAGTATATGGGGAAGCTGAAATTCTATGAACGCCTGGTGATACAGGTGATTTTGAAAGGGGCAAAACCGATGAAATACAATATCCTCGAAAGGGATTCCTTTCAATTGATTGGAATCAAGCAAGAGTTTTCCTTGGTTAATGAAGAAAATTTGGTTGGGATTCCGATGTTGTGGGATAAAGTGAATGCGGATGGAACCAGCGATAGGTTAGGGAAGTTGAATAATGGCCAAATAGATGGCTTGATTGGTGTATGTGTCGATAAGCGGGCAGTGGAAAAAAATGAAACAATGGATTATTGGATAGGTGCAGAGTATGCCGGAAAAGTGCCTGAAGAGTTTTCAACACTTACGATACCGGCTTCCAAATGGGTTGTATTTGAAGTTCACGGGCCAATGCCGGATGCCATTCAAAAAGCTTGGAAGCAAATTTTTTCCGAATGGTTCCCTACCAGCGGTTATGAACATGCCGGGACACCTGAATTGGAAGTATATGCGGATGATGACGCATCAAATCCTGATTATTACTCGGAAATTTGGATTCCCATTAGAAAGGGATAAGTTTTAACTCATAAAATATTGTTTTTCGCTTGTAGGGAGATTAGGTTCATCTCACTTTCCCTACAAGCTTTTTATTTGGGTATAGACCTTTTCTCGTTATCAATCAATCCACATAGGGGGTCAAGCTCTTGGCCAGGAAGAATTACCGCCCATCTTCAAAAATATAAGAGAGCACCTTCATGGCTTGGTTCACGGATTCGACCGTGACACTCGCCTTTTCCGATAATTCCTTTAAGGCATGATGATGGGATTCTGAGCGAATCAAAATAAGCGGTTTACCCAGGGAAACGGCGGTGGTAGCGTCCATGGCAGTATTCCACTGTTTATATTTCTCGCCAAACAGAGCGACGACAAGATCAGCTTTTTTCATCATAAGACCTGTCCGCAAATTATTGATTTGGGAAGCGGCGGCATCCTTCAGAATAGGGTTCGGCTGTTCTCCGAGAATATCTTCACCAACATTATCGGAGCGTTCATGGTTTTCCATCGGACCGACAAATTCTAAGGGAAGCTTCAAGGCAGCGGCCTTATCTCTCAACTCACTTCTCCAATTCGAATGAATCTCCCCGGCAAGATACACGGTTAATTTCATAGTTTTCCTCCTCGGTATTTAAATTGCTTTCATTGTATCATGTTTTTTAGAAAATGGATGAATTCCATAAATAAGGATAATAGTATCCATAAGTGAGTACAAGAGAAGGCTGGAGGAATGACGATGGCTTTATCGAATGAAAAATTTCTTGTTTTCGTGTTAATTAGCAGTTTGCTTGTTGGTTGCTCAGGCATCGAGAGACAAACCGAAAAGGCGATGAAGGCTGCTGAAGTGGCTTTTCGTGACGATGAAAAACAGCCCAATATCGAGGCAGGGCTTATTCAGGTCTATCTGCCAAAGGATTTTAATGTAGTAGAAGAACATGAAAATAATTTGATTTTACAAAAAGGTGATAAGGCATATATATTATTTGTCAATCCAAATGAAAAGGAAGACAGCTCCGTATTATTTTTGGCAACAAAGTTGCAGGGGGATCAATATTTAGTGCTGCATTCTTTTCAAAATGATGAAAAATTCGGCTTTATCTCGATAAAAGAGGCATCGAAGGAAAAGTATGAGCTTGCGGTGGGGATCGGTGCGGTCAAGCTGACAACCGAAACGGATAAAGACCACTTAAAAACCGATGCGAAACAAATGATGCAAGTCGTTTCATCTGTGCCCCAAAAATAAAATGCACCCCGAAATTTCCGGCCATTCAACCGATCCATATTAATGGTTGATTAGGGGAGAGTCTGGTATGATGGGATTATATAAACTGTCATTTAGAGCAGGAGGAATATTCAAATGGAAAATTTACAAACTATTGAGCAATTTGATGCATTAAAAAATGAAGGCAAACATATTTTTCTTTTTTCAGCAGCATGGTGTGGAGATTGTCGTGTAATCGAACCGATAATCCCGGAGATTGAAACGAAATTTCCTGATTTTACGTTCATTCATGTGGACCGTGATGAATTCATCGATGTGTGTGCAGCTAATGATGTATTCGGTATACCAAGTTTCATCGCTTATGATAATGGCAAAGAGCTAGGTAGATTCGTGAGCAGGGACCGAAAAACAAAAGAACAAATTGAGGAATTCATTCAATCACTATAATCAATTTCCCCTTCTCGCAGGGGATTTTTCAATGAAGAGGAGGGTCAATCATGAAAATGGACAGCACGAAGCTGAAAAATATCTTGAAGGAACGTTTAAAAGATGTTAATCGCACTTTCAAATTCGATAGCAAGCAAGATACGTTACGTGTGGAAAATGTGAAGACCGGGAAGGGGATCACCATCGAGTTGCCTCCTGTGCTTGCTAACTATGAAAACGTACAGGAAAAAGCCATCGATGAAATTGCCTATTATGTGGAAGAGGCCCTGAATGTAATGGGGGAAGATCACAGCATGGAAGGCAAGGAGAAATCCATTTTCCCAGTCATCCGCTCAACCTCCTTTCCTATGGAATCGGAAGACGGAAATCCATTTTTATTCGATGATCATACGGCTGAAACCCGGATTTTCTATGCCCTTGATTTAGGGAAGACCTACCGCCTTATAGATGAAAAGATGCTTCAACGGGAAAATTGGCAGGGTGACAGGATCCGTGAAATTGCCCTTTTCAATGCCCGTTCCCTCTCAACTGAAATGAAGTCGGATATCGTTGCAGGTAATGCATTTTATTTTTTGAACACGAATGACGGATATGATGCCAGTAGAATCCTAAATGAATCCTGGCTCCGGGAAATGAAGGATAAGGTCGAGGGAACCATGGCGGTGGCCATTCCGCATCAGGATGTCATCATCATTGCCGATGTGAAGAATGATACGGGTTATGATATTCTTGCGCAAATGGCCATGAGCTTCTTTGCCAGCGGTCATGTACCGATAACGGCTCTATCTTTCCTTTATGAAGAAAATGAGCTGGAGTCCATCTTCATTTTGGGTAAAAACAAAAAGCGTGAACTATAATATCTTGCAAA
This sequence comes from Peribacillus sp. YIM B13482, assembly GCF_042787975.1. Classification (NCBI taxonomy): domain Bacteria; kingdom Bacillati; phylum Bacillota; class Bacilli; order Caryophanales; family Bacillaceae; genus Peribacillus; species Peribacillus sp. YIM B13482. Next base: position 221,523 of record NZ_JBHZPF010000002.1, on the reverse strand, counting down.
ACATAAGGACCGTGTCAGCATGGAGAACTCCAGCTTGGCAGCGGTCCTGTTTTTTATGGAGAAGTATATACAAGTTTAATAGAGTTGAACTAAAAGAAAGTGAAGCATTTTCCAACAAGGACCCTGAACTGACTGGTTTCGTGAAAAATAGCCTGGAAAGCATGAATGACAAAGATCTTAAGAAGGTTAGGAATTTCCGATTTTCTCAGGTTCAGAAGATTTTTCGTATTATGCAGAAAAGATTCCAGGCTGCTTCTTTTACATCGGCTGTAAACCGAAAGGGATGGAGAAGGCATAATTCAATCACCATCCTAAATTCGATATTGATGATGATGCCCTTTGATCGCTTCCAAATCAGTGGCGCAGGTTGTAAGCAGCTTTTATGAATGGGAATAGTACCATTGGTCTTTTTTTGCAAAAAAACGTTGGAACCCACAAAACACCGTTCAGTATTAACGAACGGTGTTTTATAGGCTTCGGCAGTTTGGATGCCACCGGAGGTTCCATGAAGGATAATGCAATGATTTGACCAGTCTCCACCCGGTTTGCATGTAAACTTAATCTCATTGTAAACGTGATTTAACAGCGGTGTTTTATTTTAATAGTAGACTAGAGGCTGAGGGTATTTCACAATGGATAGGTTTAAACTCATTCCACAAGGGGTTTAATAGGATAGGAGTTCTGCGGAATAGGTAGAGTTAGTAAAGAATACGATAAAAAAGCAGATACAAATCCCAATTTAGCTTAAATTTTCTCGATATTTTAAAAAAAACTGGTAGAATTAGTTACATAACTACAGATGTAGAAAGAGTGATACGTTTGAAATGGCTAAATAAGATGAAAAAATGGTTCCAAGCAGAGGAAATTATTGAAATCGAAGAAATTATTATAGATGAACCGCTTGATGAAGAGACATTAAGAAATATGGATTTTTCGAAGCTACCGAAGTCAAAGAAAGAAGAAATAAAAGTTTACAATCAAACAGTGGAAAAAATGTCACAGACTCCAGATCCGGATACGAAAATCCTGTTTCAATATCCCAAAGGACAGTTCAAGTTTCCGCTCATTCCTGACCGGGAACAGAAAAAAAGAAAGCCTAGGGAAAGAAACAGGGAAAATCACGAACCAGAGCAGGGGAATGTGACCAAAGAAACGAGAAGGCCTGTTAGGGATCCCGAAACAAAACGGAGAAGCTTAGATCGGGAGCAAAACTCGAAAATAGTCCCTTCAAATACTCCATTCCGCCCAACGGAAATCCCTTCACCCATTTATGGGTTCCGTCGTCCGGAAAAAAAGATAGTCCCTTCTGAAGGAATTGTCGAATATGAATTAGAAAGCAAATTGCCCGTCCTTAATAAAGAAGAACACGATATTGAGATTCCAGGATCCATCCCTGAAACCCCAAAAGCCTTTGCGGAATTGACGATAAAACCATCTGTTCTTGTACAAGAGCAAGCGGAAAAAAAAAGGGAAGGGGCGGAGATACCCGCTTTCTTTCGTAAGAAGTCCATTGAGGCACGACCTGAAGAAGCAGTAAGCGAGCCTGTTATAGATGCGCATGCGGAAGAAAAAGAGTCTTATGAACAGGACCCAATTGATTTTGGACGCGAAGTCGCTGTATCCATCATGGACAAGCCGGCTGAAGCTATATCGGTCCCGGTACAATCGACTCAACCACCTGTAAGTCACGGGATCCATCCAGAAAGTGATCCATCAGAGGCAAAACCGGAAAAACAGCCTAATCGTCCGAAAAAACATATCCCATTTAATGTGATGATGCTTAAGCAAGACCGGGAAAAAAATGAGTTCATGAATAAAATGCTGCCGGAAAAAAAAAGCCCTAATGCCGAAAGGGTAATCGTTTCACCTGATAAGCGATCTCTGATCAATGCTGATGAAACGGAGGCAGGACAAGCGAAACCATCCTCCATGCCTGAACGGAGACCGGAGGATGGCAAAGTTATGTCGAAGGAGGAGACTCCGGTCATTCAAGAACCCTCAACCTTAGTGGATACTGAATATGGCAACGTAACGGTCGCAGTACCTGACAAAACAGCTGAATCCTATATCGGTTCGACTCCTGTCTTTAAGCCTACATTTGAACAGGGACATCACATTTCTGATAATGGGAATCAAGAAGCTGATAATATAGAGGCTTCAGCAGAAGGTTGGCAGAGCGATACCCCAGAAGTGTTTGGTTCCGTTGAAGCCGATGATAATCCATACTATGTGTTTCCGAATATCGAGTTGCTGACACCTCCCACTTATGCTGTGCATGATGATGAGTGGCTCGAAGAACAGACTTTATTACTTGATGAGACCTTGAAAAACTTCAATGTCCGTGCTAAGGTCGTCAATGTCACTCAAGGACCGGCAGTAACCCGATTCGAGGTGCATCCGGAACCCGGTGTGAAGGTGAATAAAGTGACGAACCTGATGGATGACATCAAATTAAGCCTTGCCGCTCAGGATATGCGGATGGAAGCGCCTATACCGGGTAAACATACAATTGGGATCGAGATTCCGAACAGGAAAAGCAAGCCGGTATTTTTGCGGGAGGTTTTGGAAAGTAATGAGTTTCAAGAGCATGAATCACCGCTTGCTGTGGCTTTGGGTCTAGATATATCCGGTCAGCCGATAATCACGGATTTGAGGAAGATGCCGCATGGATTGATAGCCGGGCAAACGGGATCGGGGAAAAGTGTCTGTATCAACACCATGCTGGTAAGCTTGCTGTATAAAGCGACGCCGCAGGAGTTGAAATTGCTGTTGATCGATCCCAAAATGGTCGAACTTGCCCCATATAATCGAATCCCGCATTTGGTCAGTCCAGTCATAACCGATGTAAAAGCGGCTACGGCCGCGCTTAAATGGGCGGTAGAGGAAATGGAACGGCGTTATGAATTGTTTGTACATGCCGGTGTACGTGATATCACCCGCTTTAATGACCAAGCGGAAAAAGCCGGTCAATTTTCAAGCAAGCTGCCTTATATCCTAGTGATCATCGATGAGCTTGCGGATCTAATGATGATGTCCCCGGCTGATGTAGAGGAAGCGATTTGCCGGATTGCTCAAAAGGCCCGGGCCTGTGGCATTCATTTGATTGTAGCCACTCAGAGACCGTCTGTCGATGTCATAACTGGATTGATCAAGGCAAATATCCCGACAAGGATCGCTTTTTCGGTTTCTTCACAAGTCGACTCCCGTACGATCATCGATAGCGGAGGTGCGGAAAAACTGTTGGGAAGAGGCGATATGTTATTTGCTGAAAACGGCTCTTCAAAAACGGTTCGCCTGCAAGGGACTTTTGTAAGTGATGAAGAAATCGATCAAGTTGTCAACCATGTCAAACTGGAGCAGCAGCCTAAATATCTGTTTGAACAGGAAGACTTGTTGAACAGGGCCCAGGTCACGGAAGAAGCGGATGAACTATTTTTCGAGGCATGTGAATTTGTCGTGAGCCAACAGGCTGCATCTGCATCGAGTGTCCAAAGGCGCTTCCGTGTCGGTTACAACCGTGCAGCGCGTTTAATAGAAATGATGGAGCAGCAAGGAGTCGTTTCTGAATCCAGGGGCTCAAGGCCCAGGGATGTTTTGATTACGGAAGAAGAACTGGAATTTTTACATGTTAATTAAGAGAACCTATTAAAAGGAAATTGTATATAATGTAAAAGGGTGAAAACCTTGTTATTATCACGTTAATTGAGGCAAAAGCCAATGATTTTATAAATTGGAACCTCCCTGACATGGATGAATGAATAAAAAAGTGATATAATAGTTTTTTGTTGATGAGTGATTGAAAATATAAGCATGAAAAACTATGAAGAAATTGCGTTTCTAACAAGTCTCGTAATGAAAAAACAAATAAAAGATGACGTCATATACTGTCATACAGGTAGACGATTGGTGGAGGTTCGCTTTATGACTGCTTACCATTTTGTGGGAATTAAAGGGTCGGGTATGAGTGCTCTTGCACAAATACTGCATGATATGAATATTGAAGTGCAGGGTTCCGACTACGAAAAAGAATTTTTTACACAATTGGCATTAGAAAAAGCCGGGATTAAAATCCTTCCTTTTAACGAGGAAAATATTCAACCTGGAATGACCATCATTGCAGGAAATGCGTTTCCGGATAGTCATCCGGAAATCATGAAGGCAAAGGAACTTGGTTTGCCGATCATCCGTTATCACCGTTTCCTAGGTGATTTCATGAAAAACTTTATCAGCGTGGCGGTTACGGGAGCGCATGGTAAAACATCGACGACCGGCTTACTGGCCCATGTAATGGGCGGGCCTAAACCGACATCCTTTTTGATTGGGGATGGAACGGGTAAAGGAATCGTGAATTCTGATTACTTCGTGTTCGAAGCATGTGAATATCGCCGTCATTTCCTTTCATATTATCCGGATTATGCAATCATGACGAATATCGATTTTGACCATCCTGATTATTACGCCAATGTCGAAGACGTGTTCGAGGCTTTCCAAACGATGGCCCTTCAAGTCAACAAAGGCATTTTTGCGTGCGGGGATGATGAGCATTTACCACATATTCAGGCTAAAGTACCAGTTATTTTTTACGGATTTGCAGAAGGAAATGATTTCCAAGCGAAAAATGTTTCCGTCACTCCGGATGGCACCACTTTTGATGTGCACGTAAGGAACAATTACTATGATACATTCACTATTCCTACATTTGGAAAGCATAATGTGTTGAACGCACTTGGTGTCATTGCACTTTGTAAATATGAAAACTTGGATAAAGAAGCTGTGAAAGCCCAATTGCGGACTTTTGGCGGAGTTAAACGCAGGTTCTCCGAAAAGGAAATCGGAAGCCAGATCATCATTGATGATTATGCGCATCATCCGACTGAAATTTCGGCAACTGTTGACTCTGCTCGTCAAAAATATCCAGAGCGTGAGGTTGTTGCGGTATTCCAACCGCATACTTTCTCGAGAACGCAGGCATTCCTGGATGAATTTGCCGACAGTTTGAATTTGGCCGACAAAGTATACTTATGTGAAATTTTTGGATCTGCCCGTGAACATCAAGGGAAGTTGTCGATTGAGGACCTTCAAGATAAAATTCCAGGTGCCGAGCTGATAACGGAGAACACAACTGCAATATTGCAAAATCATGAAAACAGTGTCGTGTTATTCATGGGTGCGGGGGACATTCAGAAGTTCCAAGCAGCCTACGAGCATTCACTGCAGGTAAAATAAAAAAACGACCGATCCGTTAGCACGGGTCGGTCGTTTTTTTATTGGAATTTTTGTTATTTTAAATTTTCTGGATTTAAATTTTCCAGTTCGGGTAAAACGAAGCGCCCGTCCTTACGTATCAAGACGTCATCAAAATGTATTTCCCCGCCGCCATATTCAGGCCGCTGGATATTGACCAGGTCCCAGTGAATGTCTGAATGGTTTCCGTTAAAGGCATCATCATAGCATTGTCCGGGAGTGAAATGAAAACTTCCACCAATTTTTTCATCAAAGAGGATATCTTGCATCGGGTGTAGAATATAAGGATTTACACCAATTGCAAATTCACCGACATATCGTGCGCCTTCATCAGTATCAAAAATTTTGTTGATGCGATCCGTATCATTCGCAGCCGCTTCAACGATTTTTCCATCCTTGAATGTTAACTTCACGTTTTCAAAAGTAAAGCCCTGATAAGGGGACGGAGTATTATACGAAATCACTCCATTGATGGAATCTTTAACAGGAGCCGTATATACTTCACCGTCAGGAATGTTTAGCTCACCCGCACATTTGATGGCTTTAATGTCTTTGATGGAAAAGGTTAGATCCGTTCCGGGCCCGGTTAAGCGGACCTTATCCGTTTTATCCATCAATTCGACAAGACTGTCCATTGCTGCGCTCATTTTGCCATAGTCGAGGTTGCAGACTTCGAAATAAAAGTCTTCAAATGCTTCAGTGCTCATTTTGGCTAATTGGGCCATGGAATTTGTCGGGTAGCGAAGTACGACCCATTTTGTTTTTGGCACGCGGATATTTCTATGTACTTTACCGACTGTCTGTCCATGAATCGCCATCTTCTCTGGAGGGACATCGGATTGTTCATTGATATTATCCCCGGCACGAAGCCCGATATAGGCATCCATCTGTTTCATTACGTTTGCTTCAAACTCACCCATCATCTTGTACTGTTCTTCTTTGGCACCCATCAACAAGGCACGATCGACTTGGTGATCCTTTAAAAGGACGAATGGGTAACCACCAGCTGCATAGGCTTCATTCACAAGGGCGTTAACAAGCTCACGCTGCAATCCAAAGTTTTCGATCAAGATTCTTTCACCTTTTTGAAGCTTCACGGAATAATTGATTAAATTTTTAGCCAATGTTTCAATTCTGGGATCTTTCATAAAAATACCTCCATTGTTTAAATTCGACTTATCTTTCTATCATACCCGATTTCCAGCCATAAGTGTCACCCCATGAATTTCATGGAGGAACTGGATGCAGGCAACAATATTTCCAGATTAGGGTTTGATGGGGTATATTGAAAAAATAAATACGTTTATAATAATAGGGAAGGGGTAATTAATATCTAACAGCTACTAAATAAGTCGATTTTTTCGGAGGTGTTCCAATGGAGATTATTTTATACGTAAGTGCTGCTGTTGCAGCGATAGCCTTTTTGGTCCTTGTTATTTTCCTGACAAAGGTACTGACATCGCTTCAAACAACCCTGGACAGTGTGGCCCGGACGCTGACAGGACTAGAGAGCCAAATGCAGGGCATAACGCTCGAAACTACCCAGTTATTACATAAAACGAATACGTTGGCTGAAGATTTGCAGCAAAAGTCAGAAAACCTGAACACGGTGGTGGATGCTGTGAAGGATGTAGGTACATCCATCTCAAGCTTTAATTCTTCCATCCAAAAGGTTTCCCATAAAGTGCAGGCTGAGATTGATAATAATCAAGAACGAATCTCACAGATTGTACAATGGAGTAATGTAGCTTTAGAGATTAGGGATAAATGGAAGACTAGAAGCAAACAGGCTGCCCCAACCCCAACTGAAAGTGCGGAATTAGAAAGGGAAGCACTGGAAACCGATAACCTGCCTAAAAAAAGGTTTTTACGTTCTAGATCATAAAATCTAGTTATATAAAAAATGAACTGAAAATTGAAAGGGGAATGTATTATGACTCAAAAAGAATTTCAGACAAAGGACTATCAGAAATCATATGAGGACGAACGCGACTCGATCAATTCTAAGGACTTTATGATTGGCGCCTTGATCGGCGGGATGATCGGAGCGGCCACTGCTTTGTTCATGGCTCCCAAAACAGGCAAGGAACTAAGGAACGATTTCAATGAACAAGCTAAAAACATTTCAGAGAAAACGGAAAGATTAAGACAAACGGCGATGGAAAAAGGTACGGTTCTTGCTGATACTGCAAAAGAAAAAACAAGCTCCGTAACGGAAATCGTTTCAAATAAATCTTCAAATATCGTTAATAAAGTGAAAAGCCTAAAAACGGGAAAAGAAAACGGCGACTCTGCTGATGATACGACAAATTCGAGCAATAAGGATATAGATGTGACGGGAACTTCCGATTCTCCTATCGTATCTGTAGAAACGAATTTTGCTAACGGCAGCAACTCGGAAACTGATCCTGCCGATCCTACAAGCGGAAACAAGAATACGGCAAAATTAAAACTTGATGAAGCGAAAAAGGCATTTGATGAAACAGAGAATAAACTAACGAAATAAATTCTTGACCCTCCATTCTTTTAAAAGGGATGAAGTGACATAAAGTTACGTAGAATAAGGCGGTGAAGCGCTTCGATGGCTTCACCGCCTTTTTGATGGTAAAATTTATATGTACAAGGAAAGGAGATGCATTATGAAGATTACCAAAATTGAAACAGAAGAACAATTCAATCAGCTTTTAAAAGAGGATACTTTCCTACTTTTCAAGCATAGCGTAACATGCCCGGTCAGTGCTGAAGCATATGAACAATATGAAAAGTACATCTCAGAGAACGAACAACTTAAAACGGCCTATTTAGCCGTTCAGGAAGCTCGTCCACTATCCAATTATGTGGCAGAAACATTTGATATCAAACATCAATCACCTCAGGCCATCCTTTTTAAAAGTGGAAAACCGGCCTGGAATGAATCTCATTGGCGGATTACATATGATTCATTGAGCAAAGCCATTACAGAATGAATGGAAGGCCGGATCCCAGATAGGGGATCCGGCCTTTTATTATTCCATTGATTGGCGGGCCTAAGGATGTTAATCCTGGGGAAACCTATTCTAGGGAAGGCCCTTTCGTAAAGACTCTTTAAATATTTCTCCTTCGGACAAGTGGCAGAAGATTTAAACTTTTCTATGTTCTTGTGAAAAATGATCAATTAAATGATAGCTTTCCTGTTCTATTTCCAATATAATTCCTACAACGGATCGTGTTTCAATATTCTGTGTAATCGTTTTTCTGGCATGAGCGGCACCTAGTTTTAAGTATTTATAACTTTAATGCTTAAAAGCGTTTAATTATTAAAGAAAAATATAGTGACATTTATGGACACTTCATTTATAATTGATTTAATCATACATGAAATATTCTAAATTTTTCATTGATAAAACAATCGGGGTGGATGTTCGAGGGTCCGGATGGGATTTTTTAGTTTGAATCCGCTGAACCGATTTCTATTTTAAAAAACGAAGGGATGGATTTGTAATGAGCAACAAAGAGCTTGATGGACTTCGTAATCAACTGGATGATGTGAACCTTCAGTTATTACATCTTATTAATCAACGTGCTGAACTTGTACAGGAAATTGGTCGCGTTAAAGAAAAACAAGGTGTAAACCGTTACGATCCGGTCCGTGAAAGAACAATGCTGGATCTTATCGAAGCTAATCATCAAGGACCGCTTGATCTTGGTTCGATTAAACATATTTTCAAAGAAATCTTCAAATTGGGCTTGGAGCTTCAAAAAGACGATCAGAAGAAAACGCTTCTTGTATCTAGAAAACAAAAGGCTGAAGACACTATCATCGACATTAAGGGTGAATTGGTCGGTAATGGAATCCCGAGCTTCGTTTTCGGACCATGTGCCGTTGAATCTTATGAACAAACTGCTGCGGTGGCGGAAGTCATTAAAGCTAAAGGTTTGAAATTGATGCGCGGAGGTGCATTTAAGCCACGTACATCCCCATACGACTTCCAAGGACTTGGTTTGGAGGGCTTACAAATACTTAAACGTGTTGCTGACGAATACGGCTTGGCCGTCATCAGTGAAATCGTGAGCGCTAACGATATCGAAGCGGCGATCGATCATATTGATGTCATCCAAATCGGTGCACGCAACATGCAAAACTTCGACTTGCTAAAAGCGGCTGGTGCCGTGAATAAACCAGTTCTATTAAAACGCGGACTGGCTGCAACGATTGAAGAGTTCATTCATGCAGCGGAATATATCATGTCGCAGGGCAATGGCAACATAATCCTTTGTGAACGCGGTATCCGTACTTACGAAAAAGCAACAAGAAACACACTTGATATCTCTGCCGTACCGATTTTAAAACAAGAAACCCATTTACCGGTCATGGTTGATGTGACGCATTCCACTGGACGTCGCGACCTCTTGCTTCCGACGGCTAAAGCGGCGCTTGCAATCGGTGCTGACGGTGTAATGGCAGAAGTGCATCCAGACCCATCTGTTGCTTTATCGGATTCTGCACAGCAAATGGACTTCAAACAATTTGATGAATTCTACGATGAAATTAAACGTTTGAATTGGGTAACTGTATAAGCTGGAAAGTCTTTAAAATATCTACTTACGGCCCTTACCTCCTTGGCAAGGGCTATTTTTAATGGTAAAATACTTGTTTTTACAGAAAAAGCATCGAAATAGGCACTATTGGATTGCAGGAAAGATTCGACTATCGTATGATAAATAACAAGAATAAGAACTGTTCGGAAGATTGAGTCATACATAAAGTGATATCTATGTGAATTTTATACTTGAAAAGGGTATTGAATCTTTGACTGAGAAGAGAGTAGGACTGCATTTTTTGTTAGGCAGATCGTTCCTAAAATAATCTTCCTTATAGAGGAAAACGCATAAAAGAATTTTTCCCGAAATAATTCGGGTCTTTTATGGGGAAAATGAAAGAAATGGAGGAATGGATGAATGAATAATATAACCATTTATGATGTGGCGCGTGAGGCGAATGTTTCCATGGCCACCGTTTCCCGTGTAGTTAACGGGAATCCGAATGTAAAGCCTGCAACAAGGAAGAAAGTTTCGGATGTGATTGAGAAGTTAGGGTACCGTCCCAATGCAGTGGCAAGGGGTCTTGCCAGCAAGAAAACGACAACAGTCGGGGTCATAATTCCGGATATCTCGAGCATCTTTTTTGCCGAATTGGCACGAGGCATAGAAGATATAGCCACCATGTATAAATACAATATCATTCTAAGCAGTTCCGATGAGAATATAGATAAGGAATTCCATTTGTTGAATACGATGCTTGGAAAACAAGTGGATGGTATTGTATTCATGGGCGGTAACATTTCTGATGAGCATGTCAAAGAGTTTAAGAATTCACCCGTTCCAATCGTTCTGGCAGGTTCGGTGGATGAAAGCGGACAAGTTCCATCGGTTAATATTGATTATGAGGCGGCGGCATTCGACGCAGTGACCTTCTTTGCTAAAAAAGGCCACAAGCATATCGCTTTTGTAAGCGGAAATCCTTCCGCGCTGATTGATGAAAAGAAATTGACTGGTTATAAACGAGGGTTGAAAGAAGCTGGGCTTACTTTCGATGAAAGCTATATTGTTGAAGGCGATTATACATATGATTCAGGAATCGAATCTTTTGAAAAGTCACTGGAAGCTGAAGAGAAACCGACGGCATTCATCGCCAGTGCTGATGAAATGGCGCTTGGAATTGTCCATGCGGCACAGGACAAAGGGTATAATGTACCGGAAGACTTTGAAGTGATCAGCTTCGACAACACGAGATTGACATTGATGGTGCGACCGCAAATCACGACGATCGTTCAACCTTTATATGATATTGGTGCCGTTGCGATGAGGCTTCTGACAAAGTTGATGAATAAAGAAGAAGTGGAGGAAGGTCATGAAAAAGTGATCCTGCCACATCGGATTGAAAATCGTCAATCAACGAAATAAGCTGGTTTGGAGAGTGTCCTGGGGGCACTCTCTTTTGTTTCTTAAAAAAAAGATCGTTTTTCAACGATCTTTTGGTTGACTGTGGTCCTTGCCTGCTGATGTTTGCTTGGAAGACCGAATGGGATATAGAACCTTTTCAAGTGTCAGGGCATTTTTCTCGGTAATTTCAGGCTTCCTCGGAATGGGTTCGTATATATCCTCCTTATCATCCCATTCTTTCGGTAGCGAAACTGGGGACTCAGGCTGCCAGCAATCAAGCCATTCTTTTGATAAGGGACCTGATATATCATTATCCGTCATTTCAAGCCAGACCCTCGACCAAGCCCTCGGGACGACGCGCCATATATCATATCCCCCGCCCCCTACTGCAATCCACCGTCCTTCGCAATACTTATGAGCCATTTCGTGGGCTAACTTTGGTATTTCTCTATAAATCTTCATGGTGGCCGATAAATGGGTGAGCGGATCGTAATAATGGGAATCCGCTCCGTTTTGCGTTAAAATGACATCCGGTTTGAAGAATTCAATGACCTCTTTAAAGGAAACTGTATAGCATTCGAGCCAGGAGCCATCTTCCGTGAATGCATCAACCGGGATGTTGAATGAATAGCCGTATCCTGTTCCTTGACCCCGTTCGTTAATATTGCCTGTGCCGGGAAATAAGTAGCGTCCCGTTTCATGAATGGATAGGGTGCATACATCCGGATCATCATAAAATGACCATTGGACTCCGTCGCCATGATGTGCATCAGTATCGACATATAAGACACGTGCCCCATATTTTTTTTGCAGGTATTTAATCGCGACCGAACTATCGTTATAAATGCAGAAGCCCGAGGCTTTCCCTCGGAAACCGTGATGCAGGCCCCCTCCAAGATTAAGTGCATGCAGGGACTGACCGGTCATGACGGCATCAACCGCAGTTAATGTACCGCCTACAAGCAAGGCGCTTGCTTCATGCATCCTGGGGAAGATTGGGGTATCTTCTGTTCCAAGCCCGTAATTCATGGCCTTTTCAGGGGGGAGCTTACCCTGCCCTGCTAATCTGACAGCGTTTACATAATGCGGATCATGGATCAATTCCAATTCTTCATCTGTAGCCATTCTTGGCTTGATAATTTGATCATCACTGATGGCATGGTGTTTTTTTAACAAATCCAACGTGAGTTTAAGCCGTTTTTGATTGAACGGATGTTCATCGTTGAATTTATAGGTAAGGAGTTCATCCGAATAGACAAAAAGGGATGTATCATTCATGGGAAATCCCCGGTAGACTAGGCCATAAAACGGTATAGCCTTCTTTCTTCAAATCCTCCACCACCATAAATGGATTCATCGTCTGCACTCGAATTACAAGAATCTTATAATCGGTCCCATCTTTTTCAGGATAAACAAGAGTGCTCAGGATATTGGAATTGCGCCTTTTGAAAATGCGGGCAATATCATGAAGGGTACCTGCCTTATCAGGGATTTTGATTTCGATTTGGGAACCGGGCTGGTTGACTCCGGTCAACTCAACGTATGAATGAAGCAAATCAGAACCGGTTATGATGCCTACTAATTTCCTTTCTTTTACGATTGGAAGGCAGCTGATATTGTTATCGCAAAAAATAGCCCCGATTTCTTCGACGAAATCTAGCGGGTGCCCTGTGATTATATCCGTTCTCATGATGGTTGATAATGCTTTTTGTAAATCATTTTCGTTTTCTGCGGTGCGGAATATAGAAGGGGCAGCATCCCGTATATCACGGTCGCTGACTAATCCGACAAGTTGAAAGCTGTCATCGACAATGGGTATATGGCGAATTCGTTTCTCCTTAATGATTAAGACAGCGCTATGGATTGTATCCGTTGGAGTAAGAGTGATAATATCCTCATTCATTATTTTTTCAACAATCATATTCCTTCCTCCTCTTATACGCCTCTTTAATACATGAACCGATTCATAAAACGCAATTGGTCGAATTTTTGGATGGATTCCGGCGGCACTCTTTTGCCAATCCGGGCCATCAGGCAGTTGGCCGGGTGGGAACTGATTTCAGGATCATCCGTTGCAAAGTAGACCAAGTCACCGGCACTCATCATTTTTTCCATGACCTTGCGATAGTCCCAAATATTCAGCCCTGTCCCTTTCAAGTCCCAATGCCAATAGTATTCAGTGGTGATGATGATGAAGTCTTCGACCGAATCGTCTTCCATGGAAAGGCTGATTAAGTTCTTCCCGACGGAGGCACCCCGGTATTTAGGGATGACCTCGATTGCACCAAGCTCTATCAGGTCCTCCATCTTGATTTCCGACCAGCGTTCCAAGGGATCGGGATATAAATAAGTTACATAACCAACGATGGTTTCCTTTTCACGGGCGATAAAGATCCTGCCTTCAGGCAAGTCAGCAATCTCTATTAAAGCTTTATGCTGCAAAGCAGGCGGGCGGAAGGCGACCAAGTCTTCGTGAAACTCATAAGCGGACATTTTTTCCCCGTTTAACGGCCCCTCGATGATGAGCGTCCCGCTTAATGTCTGCAGTTCCTTAGTATAAAAGGTCTTATTATATTCCATTCTTTCACCACCCTTGTAAAATAGTAATCTTATAACTCTCGCATTCAAGCATAAGGAGCATTGCTTTTAAAACTGGCCGAATGGAAAGCTTACATAAATTATACATAAAAAAAGTGGCATAATGCAGAAAGTTCAAGGCTTATATGAATCTTTTGTTACAGTGCTTCCCATATATCCGCTATCGATATGAACTCATAATAACTATAAGTGATTTTCAAAATTCATCAAGAAAGATTTTCCCTAATATGGAAGTGTTGAATATTTTAAAAATTGAGATAATTGTGTTTTTATACTATAATGAAAATATAGAGCCGAATAGAGGGGGAGTTTGCCATATGAATGTGAAAGCGTTGCCAGTAGTGGAAGGTAATTTTAATTTAAAGAATTACGATGAAAAATACAAGAAATTTGACTGGTCCGAGACGGAAAAGGAATTTTCCTGGTCTGAAACAGGTAAAGTGAATCTTGCATATGAAGCCATTGACCGCCATGTTGAAACATATAAAAAGAACAAAGTAGCCCTTTATTACAAAGACGATAAAAGAAATGAAAAGTATACTTTCAAGGAAATGAAAGATTATACGAACCAAGCTGCCAATGTGTTCAAGAACATTGCCAATGTGGAAAAAGGCGATCGCGTTTTCATCTTCATGCCACGCTCCCCGGAGCTTTATTTTGCATTGTTGGGTGCGATTAAAACGGGGGCGGTCGTAGGGCCGTTGTTCGAAGCCTTCATGGAAGGCGCGGTAAGGGATCGCCTTGAAGATAGTGAGGCAAGTGTGATAGTGACGACCCCTGAGCTTTTGCCGCGCGTCCCAGTAGATGAATTACCCCATTTAAAACATATTTTCCTAGTGGGGGAAAATATAAAAGAAGAAGGAAAGTATCATCACTTCAATAAAAAATTAAAAGAAGCGGACAAAAAATTTGAAATCGAATGGGTAGATCGGAATGACGGCCTGATTCTTCACTATACCTCAGGTTCCACAGGGAAGCCAAAAGGGGTGCTTCACGTTCATAATGCGATGATCCAGCATTATCAAACGGCAAGGTGGGTCCTTGATTTGCAGGAAGAGGACGTGTATTGGTGCACAGCGGATCCTGGATGGGTGACAGGGACGTCTTACGGTATCTTTGGACCTTGGCTGACAGGAACCTCCAATGTCATTGTAGGTGGGCGATTCAAGCCTGAATCCTGGTATAAAACCTTGGAAGACTTTGGTGTCACGGTTTGGTATAGTGCTCCGACAGCCTTTAGGATGCTGATGGGTGCAGGTGATGAAATCGTTAAACGGTTCGATTTGGGTTCTCTCCGCCATGTTTTAAGTGTCGGTGAACCGTTGAATCCGGAAGTGGTGCGCTGGGGAATGAAGGTATTCAATCACCGTATCCATGATACATGGTGGATGACGGAGACCGGGGCTCAGGTCATATGCAATTATCCTTGCCTGGAAATCAAACCGGGTTCGATGGGTAAACCGATTCCTGGTGTGAAAGCGGCAATAGTGGATGATCAAGGCATCGAGCTTCCACCGCACAGAATGGGGAACCTGGCCATCAAGAAAGGATGGCCTTCGATGATGAAGACTGTCTGGAATAATGAATCAAAATATGAATCTTACTTTATGCCAGGTGATTGGTATGTTTCCGGTGATTCCGCTTATATGGATGAAGATGGTTATTTCTGGTTCCAAGGCCGGGTTGATGATGTCATCATGACGGCAGGGGAAAGAGTCGGACCTTTCGAAGTGGAAAGCAAGTTGGTCGAGCACCCAGCCGTAGCTGAAGCGGGGGTCATCGGTAAGCCCGATCCAGTTCGGGGGGAAATTATCAAAGCATTTATAGCCCTCCGTGACGGATACGATGCAAACGATGAGCTGATTGAAGAAATTCGCCAATTCGTAAAGAATGGTCTCGCAGCACATGCGGCGCCGCGTGAAATTGAATTCAGGGATAAACTTCCTAAAACAAGAAGCGGGAAAATCATGCGCCGTGTCTTGAAAGCTTGGGAACTGGATCTCCCAACTGGTGATTTATCATCGATGGAGGATTGAAACGCTGGGCATTCTGATTTTAGATGAAAATTAAAAGGCATCCATGGTCAATTGCATGGATGCCTTTTTTTTGAGTTCGGGAACATTAGTCGAATCAGTGTGGGAGATTATATTGAAACAGGCTGTCGGGAAATCCCCGACAGCCTGTTTAAAAAGAGTGTCATTCTTCCTCTTCTTCAGCTTTATCTGTGTCTTTATCTTTATCATTGACTGTATCTTTATCATTGACTGTATCTTTATCTTTGTCGGTCTCTGTATCTTCTTTGTCTATATTCCCTTTGTCTTGATCTTTGTCTTGATTTTGCTCTTTATCTATAACTTTATCTATATCTTTATCTTTATTTGTGTCTTTTTCTTTATCTGGTTTACCGTTCTCTTCTTTTGAGTCTGGTTTTTTAACTTCTTGAGTTATTTTATCATTTCCGCGATCATCTTTATTTTTAGTCGAATCTTCTTTTGAACCTGTCTTTTTAGCGCCGCTTTCAACACGCTGAGAAGGGGCTGATTCTTTACCGACTATGTCTACGGCCGTTACATAATAGGAACCGCCTGAGCCGACTTTGTAAACAAGACTCTCACCAGCATTGATGCTCGCCACTTTTTTGCCGTCTTTATAGACACGATAGCCGACGACATCTCCTTCATGATGCAGGCCCCATGTAATTTTATCGTTACTGATCGTTATGGATAGGGGATCGGGTACTTTGCCATTATCATTCAATTTCGCTTTCGCCCCGACGACATTTCCTGATTTTTCGCCTCCGGGAATAACGGATCCCGGGTCAATCACATATTGCAATCCGATATCTGCGAACGAATCTGGATTGAGCATGAACCCGCCGCTCGTGAATTCGCCAGGCGTTTGCGGAAGGGCTGCGTAGCGTTTGCTGCCGACTGATACATATTGTCCATCTATGAAACTATCATCCGCCTTGGATGGAGCATATTTGGCGATGAATAAATCTGATTTTACAAGCCCTGCCTTTTGGCATGCACTTGAAGGCAGCAGTCCTGAAACGGCACAGAAGGAACGGCTGACAATTCCGCCAGGCATTTCAAACCGCTTATCGGGATCGACGAGTTTCGGGTCGACTTTATATGCGGCATTGATCAGATCTGCCCAATAATATATATTCCGTTTATTATATTCAAGACCATTGTAGGTCCCTTGCAAGGATTTCGGTGTATCATAACCCAGCCATGTACCGAATGATACATTCGGGTTGGTTGCGACGAACCATGCGTCCCAGTAGTTTTGGGAAGTTCCGGTCTTACCTGCCCAATCGCTTGAGAAAGCAAGTCGGTTCCTGACCGAAGCGGCCGTCCCGCTGTTTACGACATCGCGCATCATATCAAGCGTCAGGTAAGCGGCTTGTGGTGAGAAAACATCCACTGGTTTCACTTTATGCTGATAGATGACCTTGCCATCTTTCGAAACGATTTTATCGATCATATAAGCATCGATGAATTCCCCTGAATTGGCAAATGTGCCAAACGCATTGACGTTTTCTTCAACGGTTACACCTCTGTTCATGGCACCTAATGACATGGCAAGATTGGAGTAATCCCCTTTCGTCACGGTGGAGAATCCCATTTTCTCCAAATAGGAAGCGGGGCTCAGGTTGATTATTTTCTTGTAAAAGAGCGCTGCCGGAATATTATAGGAATTCTTTAGGGCCTCGCGGGCAGTCGATACTCCCGTATAGCTGCCGCCGCCATAGTTTCCTGGACTCCACGCTTTGCTGCCTGCCGGAATGGAAATGGGCACGTTGGCCGATATGCTTCCAGGTGAGATTTTGCCCAGATCGATGCCTGGACCATATATGAGCAAAGGCTTCATCGTTGATCCGTTTGATCGAAGTGATGCGGTTGCATGGTTCGTCTGTTCCCGCTTGAAATCACGGCCACCTACGAAACTGATGATTTTTCCTGTTTTATTTTCGATTAGAATAGCTCCGGCTTCAACGGGCTCGCCCGCTTTATCGTATCCGAAATTCGGATAGTTTTTCGTAACTTCCTGCATTTTATCATATATCTTTTTATTGACCGTCGTATAGATCTGATAGCCGTTTTGACGCAGCTTGCGATCGGCAAGTGCTACATATTGTTTTTTTAAATCTTTATCCTTTAAATCTTTCTCTTCATATCCATCTTCTTTTGCCAGACTGACAGAAAGGATTTCGATGGAGCGTTTTTCAATTTCATGGGTGAGCCAAGGATATTTCTCCGATGGCAACGCCTTTTTACCGATAAAGTCTTTTGTTATGTCGTATGCGCTTGCTTTATCATACTCTTCTTTTGTTATGTATCCATTACTATACATCCGTTTTAAAACGGTTTTCATCCGGTTGATGCCGGGTTCTTGATTTTCTTTCAGTTTTCCTTGCTGGGTATACGGTGTATAACCGAAAGGACTTTGCGGCAATCCAGCAATAAAGGCAGATTGGGGCAGTGTCAGATCTTTGGCCTCCACGCCGAAAATACCTTCAGCAGCGGACTCGACACCAGCGATGTTCCGACCGGAAGAATTTCGCCCCAGAGTGGAGACATTTAAGTATGTTTCCAAAATCTCTTCTTTTTCAAAGAACTTTTCGACCCGGAGTGCAAGCAGGATTTCTTTTGCTTTCCGATCAAATGATACTTCGTTGGTCAGGATTTGGTTTTTAATGAGCTGCTGTGTTAAAGTGCTTCCTCCCGATTGGACGGATGCATTCGTAAATTCCTGGTAAATGGCACGCAGGATAGCTTTCGGGACAACCCCGTCATGTTCATAAAAATACTCATCTTCTGTAGCGATGACTGCATTTTTAAGATACTCCGATACTTTATCGATGGACACTTCTTCACGCTCAAGGTCACTCTTAAGCTTGCCTAAGTATACGTCATCAGCAAAGTATACCTCAGAGGTCTCTTCGTAATTGTAGATGTCTTTTTTTAAATCTTCCTTTGAGCGTACCGGCTCATCTTTGACGAGGGCAGCAAAATAGCCAGCTCCAACGCCGCCGGCGAATGAGAATCCTAGAACCCCAACAATAATGAGGATCAACGTTAGGTTCCAAATGACTTGGTATGTAACCCTTGCATTTTTTTGTGTTTTTTCATTTTTAAAAAAACGGGTTATCTGTTTCCATGCTGTTTGAAATCTATCTTTTTGATTATTATTCATCGTATCATACCCCCTGAAATCACATATATTATAGCATATAACACGGAAAGGAAAGGCGAACTTTCATATTTTTCTAGAATCTGTAAGGGTGATGTTGACAATGAATCTTATGTATGATAAAAATTTATTAATAATAAAATTTATTAAAAAAGCGCGATGATAGGACCCAGTAGTCAAACTATCCCTGTTTTAGAGAGCCGGTGGTCAGTGGAAATCGGTACACATGGTGAGATGAATTACTTCCTGGAGCATTTACTGTGAAATGATTAGTAGCAGGAAACGGTTGACGACCGTTATTCGTCTCGAGCGGAGGGCGCATTATGTCCTCAAGTTGGGTGGTACCGCGAATTTATTCGTCCCTTCATATTATATGAAGGGGCGTTTTTGTATGCTTTTTGCGGGATTTTTTCGGATTGAAGGAGGAATTGTAAAATGGAATTGCTAAAGGAACTCGAGTGGAGAGGGATTATTTATCAACAAACGGATGAAGAGGGTTTTAAGGACCTTTTAGAAAAAGAGAAAATTTCTTTATACTGTGGTGTAGATCCAACCGCGGATAGTATGCACATCGGACATTTACTGCCATTCTTGACAATGCGCCGTTTCCAGCAGCACGGTCACCGTCCCCTTGTGCTTGTAGGAGGAGCGACTGGACTTATCGGTGATCCAAGCGGTAAAAAAGAGGAACGCCAGCTGCAAACGCTGGAAAAAGTCCTCTATAATGCCGACTGCCTTAAAGGACAGCTATCCCACATCTTTGAATTCGACGGTGAAAATGGTGCTGTCATGGTCAATAACTATGACTGGATAGGTAAAATCGACATGGTTACGTTCTTGCGTGATTACGGGAAATACATCGGCATTAACTACATGCTGGCAAAAGACACGGTTGCTTCCCGTTTGGAAACAGGGATTTCTTTTACGGAATTCGCGTATACAATTTTACAAGGGATCGACTTTAGCCATTTATACGATAATCATGACTGTAAGTTGCAAATTGGCGGAAGTGATCAGTGGGGCAATATTACGACCGGTCTTGAAATGATTCGTAAATCGCATGACGAGGAAGCAAAAGCGTTCGGCATGACGATTCCGCTTGTGACGAAAGCGGACGGAACGAAATTCGGTAAAACGGAAGGCGGGGCGATTTGGCTTGACCCGGAAAAGACGACTCCGTATGAATTTTACCAATTCTGGATCAATACAGCGGATGCTGATGTCGTGAAATACTTGAAATTCTTCACATTCCTATCACGTGAAGTAATTGAAGAGTTAGAGCAGTCCGTACAGTCCGAACCGCATTTGCGTAAAGCGCAAAAAGCCTTAGGGGAAGAAATGACCCGTTTGATTCATGGTCAGGAAGCTCTTGATCAAGCAATCAAAATCTCTGCCGCCCTATTCAGCGGTGAGGTGAAGAATTTAAGTGCAGCGGAAATCAAATTGGGCTTTAAAGATGTCCCTAGCTTCGAACGTGAAAGCAAGGAAGATATCGGCTTGGTCGATTTAATCGTTGAAGCGAAAATTTCGCCTTCAAAGCGTCAAGCCCGTGAAGATATTCAGAATGGGGCAATCTCCATAAATGGGGAGAAAGTGACTGATCTGCAATATGTAGTGACGGAAGCTGCCAAGATTGAAGGGGAGTTCATCCTCGTTCGACGCGGTAAGAAGAAATATACATTAGTGAAATGATTGTTCAAGGCCCGGCTGAATTACAGCCGGGCCTTATTTTGAAGTGTTTAGTGCCAAAAAAACCCCCATCCAAGGATGGGGGTTTTGAAGTTATTAACGAGAGTAGAACTCAACGATAAGAGCTTCGTTAATTTCAGCAGGCAATTCAGAACGTTCTGGTAAACGAGTGAAAGTACCTTCTAATTTCTCAGCATCGAAAGTAAGGAAATCAGGTACGAAGTTAGTTGCTTCAACTGATTCTTTGATGATTGAGAAGTTGCGTGATTTTTCACGAACTGAGATTGTTTGTCCAAGAGTCACTTTGTAAGATGGAATGTCTACGCGGCTTCCGTCTACAGTGATGTGACCGTGGTTAACAAGTTGACGTGCTTGACGACGTGTACGAGCTAAACCAAGACGGTAAACTAGGTTGTCAAGACGTGATTCAAGAAGAACCATGAAGTTTTCACCATGTACACCTTTAAGTTTGCCAGCGCGGTCGAACATTGAACGGAATTGACGTTCAGTGATTCCGTACATGTGACGAAGTTTTTGTTTCTCTTGCAGTTGCATTCCGTATTCAGAAATTTTTCTGCGTTGGTTAGGACCATGTTGTCCTGGAGCATAAGGGCGTTTTTCTAATTCTTTACCAGTACCTGTTAGGGAAATTCCTAAACGACGGGATAGTTTCCAGCTTGGGCCAGTATAACGAGCCATAGGATGACTCCTCCTTTAAATGTTTTTATTTTGGTAAAATAAAAACCGTGTGAATGTACGATCATGACCATTTTGTTTTCATGTACCTTCGCCCTAGCAGCAGAGAGTTACGAGATACACCTCTGTATTGAGGAACAAAATGAGAACATAAAGGCTGTCACATAGGCTGCAATATTTTACACAAGGAGTATTGTATAATATTCTGCTCAATGAGTCAAGGATAGTTACGATTAAATAAGGGGAGAGAATCGCAGCGGGAAGATACAATACATTTAAATAACACTATTTTTGTATGCTTCATGGTTGGTTTCCCGGCATTCCTTGGGAGCCCTTATAGGTATCGTTCCCACCTAGTTCTTTTGCATCGTTTTTTGCGAATCGTATAAATAACTAAAAAATAGGCAGTTATCGGTGTTTCCCATTGGGCAGAAGGTCAATCGAATAGTGTGATAGAGGTTAAGGGCCAGGCGTTTTATATTGGGAGGAATTAAGGGAAGGACCGGATGCAAGTACATGGGATCCTGTAATGGAGAGGGGAGCAGGCAAGGATTGCCGCTCCCTTTAACTTTATAATTGCTTGGAAAGGATTTCTGCGAACTTCTCCAGTCCCTGCTGATCGATTTCGTCAAATCGGTCCGTGACCGGGCTGTCGATATCGAGGACCCCGAACAATTTGCCATCCTTCATGAGCGGTATGACAATTTCAGATCGCGATGCTGCGTCGCAGGCGATATGTCCAGGGAATTGATGGACATCCTCGATGCGCAGGGTTTTTTCAGTTGCCGCTGATGTCCCGCATACTCCTTTACCCATTGGGATGCGAACACAGGCTGGAAGTCCCTGGAAGGGTCCCAGTATTAATTGGCCTTCTTCGTATAAATAAAAGCCGACCCAGTTAATCTCATCAAGAAACTGATTAAGCAGAGCTGCCGCATTGCTTAAATTGGCTATCCAGTTCGTTTCATCCTCGATTAAGGCAAAAAGTTGTTTCTGGACAAGTTCATAGTTTTTTTCTTTTTTTCCTTGATACATTTCGACATTAAACAAAAGCGTTCACCTGTCTTCCTCATATTATTACAGCACTTTCTAATATGTTGCTTTATTGTTGGGAAATTGTCGAGAACTTACTAAAGGATTCAGGCTCTTCCGTGCAGAAATAGTCCATAAGACTTGTCTCAAAGAAAGCGAGGGATTGCCTAAATGAATCGCCAGACGCCAACGAAACAAGCCATTGTGGAAGCTGCACTGCATTTATTTCATTTAAAAGGCTATCATGCCACATCCATACGGGATATTGCGAACAAAGCGAAAGTGAACGCTGCAAATATTGCCTACTATTTTAAGAATAAGCAGGGATTGCTGGAATTCTGTTTCACTTCCTATTTAGAAGAGTATATCCTGGTCCTTGATACGAACATGACACTGCTGGACCTTAAAGGCCCCCAGCATTGCTTGATGAATCTAGTAATGGATATTCTCGATTTCCAGAGGGAAAACTTCCTGGCTGCACGGTTCATATATGGGGAATCTTCACTAGATTCCAATTTAAACCGGGAAATTCATTCGACTTATTTTACAAAGGAAAAGTCTTATTTTCAATATGTTTTGGAACAAGGGATTAAGAGCAGGAGTTTCCAGCAGGTCTCCATTCCCATGTATATGCTCCAGTTGAAGGGCCTGCTAACGGCTCCTGTCCTTCATACCCATTATGCGATGGATGTGCTTCATGTGTTCCCGCAGGAAGCCTATTACACGAATATTTATGCCAATGAAGTCGGACGTTTTCTGCAAGATACCCTTTTCATTGCCGAAGACCTACAGCCACTGTTAGCGGGCCGGCCTGAAGTGTATACATGAGTTACCCATTAAACTCTGCAATCAGCGCCTGATGGCCCTGACCCAAATCTTTAGCCTGATGGGCATCGGAACCATAAATAAGCGGAATGCCGAGATCGAAAGCACGCTTTGCAAACCTTTCTGGAGGATAAGGCTCACCGCATAGCGGCTTTACAAGGCCGGCTCCATTATAATCAAGTTCATACTTTTGTTCCTTGATCAAATCCAGCACCTTGTAAACGCGCTCGTCAAAACTTAATGCTGGCGGATATCGATGCTGGAATTTATGGACAAGCGTAATATGCCCGATCCGCTTAGGTTTATAAATGCCTAAATCAGCTTTTATCGATTTTTCCAGAGTATCGTAATATTTGGCATACACCGATTCGACTGAACCTAGTTCATTGGCAATCTCACCAAACCCATTTTCACTGAAATCGATGCAATGCCAATTGCTTTGATGCTTGATGAAGTGGACGGAAAGTATACTGTCATCAAGGAATTCTCCGATTTCGTCGAGGAATTCTTTTGTTTCTTTTTCATGACCCTCTATGAAGTCAACCTCTAGACCTCTTTTGATCAGGATTTTGTCTTTATAGCGTTCTTTCAGTACGCGGAGCTCCTGAAAGTAATCCAGGAGCAGGGCAGCGTCCATGCCGCTGTCTTTTTCAGGCGTAGGATCTTGAAAATCTCGTGGCAATGGAGCATGTTCCGTAAATGTGATTTCCTTTAATCCTAGCTCGATTCCCCGCGTAATATATTCATCGAATTTATCCGTAGAGCCGTGAGGGCAAAACGGAGTATGTACATGACCGTCAGCTTTCATAGTCCTTCCCTCCCAAAAAACAGGTATTTGTAGCAATTTTCTACAAAAAAATCATTTTTCTCATCAAAAATTATTGCTAACATGGTATCATAAAAGCATTAAATTTAACATTTTTAAAATTGATATATAAACGAGCAAGACTGTAGGGACTAGAACAGGGGGCTTACCATGGAGTACATACTTGGGGTAATTGTATTAATTTTGATTTTCATCATTTGGGGTTATTTTTTCAAAAAGAGATATTTTAAAGAGATCGATCGACTGGAATCCTGGAAAATAAGCATCATGCACCGCCCCGTGCTAGAAGAGCTTTCTAAAGTCAAACAATTGAACATGACAGGTGAAACAGAGGAAATGTTCGAAAACTGGCGCATTGAATGGGACGCTATCATTACGGACCATATGCCCGAAGTCGAAGAGCTTTTATTCGATGCAGAGGAGTCCATCGATAAATACCGTTTCAGCCGGTCAAAAGAGGTACAGCGCAAAATTACAGTCAAGCTGAATGAAATCGAGGAAATGATCAAAAAGATCCTATACGAATTGAATGAACTCGTAGGCAGTGAGGAAAAGAACCGATTGGAAATTGAGGATATTAAAGAATCCTACCGTCAATTGAAGAAATCCTTGCTTGCACACAGGCATAATTACGGGAAAGCGGCTGATAAGCTGGAAAATTCCTTGGATGAAGTATTGCAGATCCTTCAGAGGTATGAAGAAGAGACTGTGAACGGGAATTATTTGAATGCGAGGGAGCTCGTTCTTTCCATTAAGGAAAAATTGGCGATCTTGGCCGTTAAAATGGAGTTGCTCCCAAAATTATTGGTTGATAGTCAATCCGAGCTGCGCTCCCAGCTTCATGAATTGAAGGATGGCTATGAGGAGATGTCGGGACAGGGTTATCTGTTGAGTCATATCCAATTCGAGCAGGAAATATCAAGGCTTGAGGAAGAACTGAATCTTTATAAAGCACAATTGGAAAATGCCGAAACGGAAGCTGTGGATAAAGGCATTAAAGATATGCGCGAAAGCATTGAGGTGCTTTATGACCTTTTGGAGAAAGAAGTGCTTTCAAAACAGTATGTCTTGAAAAATGATGAAGTCCTTAGGAAAACGATAAGTGACCTTGAATATGAAAACGATAAACTTAAAGTTGAAACCATACATGTTCAACACACGTATCATCTAACGGAAAATGAGCTAGATGCTCAACGGAAGATGGAAAAGCAGATTGCACAGATTTCGAAACGCCATCAATTGCTCGTCTTGAAGATGGAGGATAATGTGATGGCAAGCTCGCTTATCAGCGAAGAGATGCAGGGGCTGGAAGTACAGCTGAAAGAATTACAGGAAAATCAAAAAGAATTCACCATTAAATTACAGGCTTTACGAAAAGATGAAATGGATGCCAGGGATTCACTGGCCGAATTGAAACGCAAAATGGTCGATACTGGCCGTTTAATTGCAAAAAGCAATATTCCAGGTCTTCCTGAAGAGTATAAAGCGGTGCTTCAGGATGCCAAAGAAAGCATGGATGACGTTCAGGGTAAACTTGAAGAAAAGCCGCTTGACATGGCAGCTGTTTATATTTATTTGGAAAAAGCGGTCCAACAGGTGAGTGCGGTCCACGAAAAAGCTGATGAATTGATCGAACATATGTATTTGGCCGAAAAGGTGATTCAATTCGGAAACCGTTATCGCAGCAGTCACGATACAGTTGCCGATAGTCTCAGGGAAGCGGAAGCCAAATTCCGAAGCTATGAATATCAAGCTGCATTGGAAACGGCAGCCACGGCCATTGAAAAGGTCGACCCAGGTAGTTTGCAAAAAATTGGAGCGAACATAGAAGAAGTTCTTTCCTGAAAACCCGCCATGGCGGGTTTTTTCTTTTATCGGATCCTGAATTAGTTTTCTGCCAAAATTGAAAAATGGGATCGATAGGGTTGGAAGTGAATCATTCTGCGGGAATTCAAAGAAAGCATGTCTCCTTTCGTTCATGGACCAGTGTTTTACATTCTCTTTCAAATCCAATTATGTTAATATTAGAAGTCGCAACAGCTACACTTGAAACGGAATTTAGAAGAGTGACCAACATAGATACAAAAACATGGAAGGTGAACCCATGATTTATTTTGACAATAGTGCAACAACAAAACCATATCCTGAAGTAATCGAATCATTCATGAAGGTTTCTTCGGACTATTTTGGAAACCCCTCTTCGCTGCATGGACTTGGGGTGCAATCCGAAAAATTACTTTCTGCTGCAAGAAAGCAAATCGCTGATTTATTAAAGGTGAAGAGCTCGGAAATATATTTCACTTCCGGGGGGACGGAAGGGAATAATCTTGCCATTAAAGGAACCGCCCTCTCTCAGAGAAATCGGGGAAAACACATAATCACGACGGCAATCGAACATCCTTCTGTAGAAGACGCATGCCAAGCATTGACGAAAATGGGTTATGAGATCACATATCTTCCCGTTAACGAATTTGGGCAAATTGATTTAAACGATCTTAAGCATGCATTGAGGGAAGATACCATTTTAGTATCCGTCATGCATGTTAATAATGAAGTTGGCTCTATCCAGCCGATTGCTGAAATGGGAAAATTGTTAAAGCAATACCCACACGTGCTCTTTCATGTCGATAATGTGCAGGGGGCAGGCAAAGTTTCTTTATCAATACGTGATGCCAATGTGGATTTATGTACAATTTCCGGACACAAGGTGCACGGCTTGAAGGGGACGGGCATCCTTTATGTTCGTGAAGGCGTTCGGGTCGATCCGCTTTTCCACGGTGGCAATCAAGAAACGAAAATCAGGAGCGGCACCGAAAATGTTGCGGGAATCGTCGCCCTTTCGAAGGCTTTTCGTATTAGTATGAGCAATCAATTGCTGTGTCATGATAAGCTGCAGCAAATCAAAAATTATTTATATAAAGGTTTGAAGGAACTGGACGGGGTGTTGATTAACAGTCCTGAAAAAGGTGCACCCCATATTGTGAATTTTTCCGTACCGGGACTCAAATCAGAGGTATTGCTGCATGCGCTTGAATCGGAAGGGATATATGTTTCGACGACTAGTGCCTGTTCTTCGAAAAAAAGGACGGTAAGCAAAACGGTGGATGCGATGTTCCATAACCAAGCCCGTTCCGAAAGTGTGATCCGAATCAGTACTACCTATAGCAATGAGATGGAAGAAGCGAAGCAAGTTCTGGCGGCGATACAGAAAATAGTCGCTAATTTAGAAAAAATAATGAGGGTTGCAAAATGAAATTTGATCATATAATTATCCGTTATGGAGAAATCTCCACGAAAAAAAGAAACCGTAAAGGCTTTGTAGACAAAATGAAGGCGCATATCCGCTGGAGTTTAAAGGATATTGAAGGAGTAGTGCTAACAGCCAACAGGGAGCGGATGTACGTTCTCCTGAACGGTGTGGACCATAAGCCTGTCATTGACCGATTGAAAGGCATTTTTGGGATCCAGTCTTTAAGTCCTGCGATAAAAATTGAACGCGACTTAGAAGTGATGAAAACGGCAGCGTTGTATTACCTTAATCATACTCTTGAGGAGGTAAATACATTCAAAATCACGACAAAACGCGCAGATAAGGATTTCCCATATAATACCGATGAAATTAACAGGGCACTCGGCGGGCATTTGCTTCGGAATACAGAAAATTTAAAAGTGGATGTAAAGAACCCTGATTTGAACCTGCTGGTAGAAGTGAGACGCGAAGCCGTTTATTTGACGGGTGAAATCATCCAGGGGGCAGGCGGTCTTCCATTCGGTTCAAGCGGAAAGGCAATGCTGATGCTTTCAGGCGGGATTGATAGCCCTGTTGCAGGATTCCTTTCGATGAAACGCGGGTTGGACGTAGAAGCGATTCATTTTTACAGCCCGCCTTTCACAAGTGAGCGTTCACGTCAAAAGGTCATTGATCTGGCGGGCAAACTTGCTGAAATAAGTGGAAGCATGAAAGTGCATATCGTTCCATTTACTGAAATTCAATTATTGATTCAAAAACAGATCCCGGAAAACTACTCAATGACAACAACTCGACGTTTAATGATGCGGGTCGCCGATCAAATCCGTGAAAAGGAAGAAGCCATGGCACTGATCACCGGTGAAAGCCTTGGACAGGTTGCAAGCCAGACGATGAGCAGCATGTTTGCCATCAATGAGGTGACGAATACACCGATCCTGCGTCCGCTGATTACGATGGATAAAACGGAAATCATTAAAATCGCAAGAGAGCTTGATACTTTTGAAATATCCAATCTGCCTTACGAAGATTGTTGTACGGTCTTTACGCCGGCAAGCCCAAAAACGAAACCGAAACGTGAAAAAGTCAATTATTATGAGAGCTTCGTTGACTTTGAATCATTGATTGAAAAAGCGGTCTCCGAAACAGAAATATTGACGGTTAAACCGGGTCAGACATTCGATAGGGAAGAAGCGATGGAAGACTTGTTTTAATATCCTGTAATTACCAATGATATTGTGCGAATGAAGCCATGTGTTTTAACACACTCTATAATCACAAGGAGGTGAAAAACTCATGGCAAACAACAACAGCTCAAACGAATTATTGGTACCTGGAGTGGAACAAGCTCTAGAACAAATGAAATATGAAATCGCTTCAGAATTCGGTGTACAACTTGGTGCCGATACAACATCTCGCGCTAACGGATCAGTTGGTGGGGAAATCACAAAACGCCTTGTTCAAATGGCTGAACAACAATTAGGCGGAGGTTTCAACAGATAATTTAATAATATGGCTACAGAGAGCGGGTTCTAAAACCCGCTCTCTTTATTTATTTGTAAAAATACATGGATATATTAGAGAAGTATCTTGTATAATGAGTAGGTACTAAGAGTTCATAAATGGAGGGGAAAAAAATGAAACGTAAAGATTTATTAGCTCCGGAACATTACAACTTAGTGAGTGAAATGGAACGTTTTGCAAAAGATCCGGAAAAAGTTGCTGTACTTTGGGAGAACGAAACCGGAGATAAAAAACAACTTACATATGAGAATTTATTAAATAGTGCAAATAAAATTGGAAATGCCTTCAAGAAAAAAGGGCTGGGTAAAGGTGATACGGTCCTTATCATAATCCCTCGTTTAGTAGAAGCTTATCAAGTGTATTTAGCCGCATTGAAAATTGGCATGATTGTCATCCCTTGTTCTGAAATGCTTCGTGCGAAGGACTTGCAGTATCGAGTCAACCACGGTGATGTTAAAGGAATCGTCAGTTTTCATGAATATACTCATGAATTGAATGAAATAGAGGGAGCGGAAAGCCTTCTGAAGTTTTCAATCGGAAAACGAATGGAAAATTGGCTGGATTTGAATGAGCTTGCCGATGATGAATCCGATCAGCTGCCAATGGCCGACACGAAGAGTGAGGATATGGCGTTCTTATCGTATACTTCCGGAACGACAGGTAATCCAAAAGGGGTTGTCCATACACATGGATGGGCTTATGCCCATTTAAAAACGTCTGCTGCAAACTGGCTGGGCATCAGCGAAGGGGATGTGGTTTGGGCAACGGCAGGCCCAGGGTGGCAAAAGTGGATCTGGAGTCCTTTCCTGGCTGTATTGGGAACGGGTGCAACAGGTCTTGCCTATCATGGGAAGTTCGAGGCGAAAAAATATCTTCAGCTGCTTCAGGGATACAAAGTGAATGCGTTATGCTGCACACCAACCGAGTATCGGTTGATGGCAAAGGTGGATAACCTTGATGACTATGATTTATCCCATCTTCATAGTGCAGTATCAGCGGGAGAGCCTTTAAATCAAAAAGTGTTCGAGGTCTTTAAAAACCATTTCCATATTGAAGTGCGCGATGGATATGGACAAACCGAAAATACCCTTTTGGTAGGTGTAACAAAAGGCATGGATATTAAATTGGGCTCCATGGGCAAACCGACTCCGGGCAACCATGTGGAAATCATTGATGATTCCGGTAAACCCTGTTCTCCTGGTATAGTCGGGGATATTGCCGTACATATCGATACACCTGCTCTTTTTAAAGAATATTTTAAAGATCCCGAGCGGACATCGAAGCAATTCCGTGGGGACTATTATATCACCGGCGATCAGGCGAAAATGGATGAAGATGGTTATTTCTGGTTTGAGGGTCGAACTGATGATATCATCATCAGTTCGGGATATACCATTGGACCGTTTGAAGTGGAAGATGCACTCGTTAAGCATCCATATGTGAAAGAGTGTGCCGTTATAGCAAGTCCTGATGAAATAAGGGGAAATGTGGTCAAGGCGTATGTTGTCTTGATGGATGATATCGATCCGGACAGCCAAGATTTGATCAAAACGCTTCAATCGCACGTAAAAGAATTGACTGCTCCATATAAATATCCAAGGAAAATCGAATTTTTAGATGAGCTTCCCAAAACGACATCGGGTAAAATCAAACGGGTGGATTTACGGAAAAGGGAAGAAGCACTACTTAATAATTAACGAAAGCATTTCCGTCAGCCCCCGGCTGACGTTTTTTTTATTAACAGAGGCTTGCATAATCATAAATATGGGAATCCGTGAATTGAGATGGTACACTTACTGCATATCTGAAGGGAAAGAATCATTTAATAAGGAGTGTAGAGCGGGATGGGAACGATATGGTTCAATGGGGCGATTTATACGATGATTAAAGAAAAAGATCAAGTGGAGGCACTCTTCACTGAAAAGGGGGTAATAGTTGATACCGGCAGCATTGACTATTTAGAACGTAAATATGCCGGCAATATTTCCAGGGAAATCGACTTAAAAGGACAAACGATGCTGCCAGGGTTAGTGGATAGTCACCTTCATTTGGTCGGGCATGGTGAAAGACTGCTTCGTCTAGACCTCTCTTTGATGGATAGCAGGGAGTCCATCATGAATGCCTTGAAGGAAAAGTGCTCAAAGACCCCTGCTGGAAAGTGGATTGTTGCCGAAGGGTGGAATGAAAATGAATGGCCCAGTCCTGAATTGATTTTACGGGATGAGCTTGACGCGATATCGACAGAACATCCCATCGTATTGAAAAGGATCTGCCGCCATGCCTTGGTGGTCAATTCCTGCGCCCTTTTGGAAGCGGGTATTAAAGAAGATATAAAAGAACCGTCAGGCGGGGTGATCTGCCGCTATCCAGAAGGTCGGTTAAATGGTTTATTTAAAGAAAACCAGGCGCAGAACCTGATTTTAGACAGCCTTCCTGGCATTGACCAAGAGTATATCGAAAACGCACTCATAGAGGCCATAGAAGACGCATATAAGCTAGGTTTGACTGGCGGACATACTGAAGACCTCCATTACTATAATGGCTTCCTTCCGACATATCAGGCGTTTAAATCGGTAATCGAGGACAGGGAAATGGCCTTTCGCGCCAATTTACTCGTCCATCACGAAGCGTTAGAAGAAATGCTGAAAGCAGGCGGCAGCTATCAAGAAGGTACGCGATATATCAAGTTCGACAGCATGAAGATATTTACCGACGGCTCCTTAGGCGGACGCACAGCCCTGTTAAGCGAACCCTATGCAGATCAAAGGGATACGAACGGTGTCGCGATATTCACTGAGCATGAGCTTCAGGAATGGGTGAAAAAAGCAAGGGATGCCGGAATGCCGATTGCTGTCCATGCCATTGGCGATCTCGCTTTTGAATACGTCTTGAATGCAATTGAAGCCATCCCCCCAAAAGAGGGACAGAGGGACCGGCTCATCCATGCGCAGATCGTCCGGCCGGAGCTGCTGGAGCGGGCGGCAAAACTGCAGGTCATATTTGATATCCAACCAGGTTTCGTCACGTCCGATTTTCCGTGGGTGGAAGAAAAGGTTCCAGCCAATCTATTGGATTCCTCCTATGCCTGGAAAACCTATTTGAATATGGGCATCATTTGTGCAGGAGGGTCAGATGCGCCTATAGAGCCATTAAATCCAATTTTGGGCATCCATGCTGCTGTCACAAGGACGAAAATCAACAGTGAGGACAGTACCGTATATGGCTTGGATGAAAGGCTCTCCGTTCATGATGCCTTCGCACTTTATACAAAAGGGAGTGCTGCAGCTATCGGCCAGGAAAAACGCCGCGGTCAGATCATCAAAGGGTACGATGCAGATTTTACCGTGTTTAATCTGGATGTCTTTGCTGTTGTGCCGGATGATCTCCTGAAAGTTGAGGCGGTCATGACGGTCATAGATGACAGAATCATGTATGATAAAAAATAACAGTTGCAAAAAAAGAAATGGATACGCAAAATAGTTAGAATTCGATAAAGGAATTAATGGAAAGAAGGCAGGTTATGAAAGTGGATGAACAAAAAGAAGGGGCGATCTATGCAGCCCTTTCTTATATGATGTGGGGAGTCGTGCCAATTTACTGGAAGTTCCTTCAGGGAGTCGGAGCTACAGAAATCTTGGCTCAGAGGGTATTATGGTCTTTCGTCTTCATGCTGGTTTTATTGATGTTCATGAAAAAACGACAAGCGTTTCTTGATTATGTCAAAAACATATTGGGAAATCCCAAACTCTTTGCGGCGTTACTAACGGCCTCACTGCTCGTTACAGCTAATTGGGGAGTGTTCATCTGGGCCGTTAACTCAGGACGGATCCTTGACACGAGCCTTGGATATTATATCAATCCGCTAGTCAGTGTACTATTGGGAGTGATAGTTTTAAAAGAAAAATTGAGCGGGGCACAGATCATGTCGTTCCTGCTTGCAGGAATCGGGGTCTTGATCCTAGGCATTCATTTCGGTACGATCCCGTGGGTCTCTCTTGTTTTGGCCATGACCTTTGGATTATACGGCCTGGCAAAAAAAATGATCAAAGCCGAATCGGCGATCGGGCTGACGCTCGAAACGATGATGGTAACGCCTCTTGCCCTGGGTTACCTGATATACTTGATGAACCAATCAGAAATGCAATTCTTTACAGCAGGAAGCACAAGCTTGCTGTTGGTGGGCGGTGGGATTGTTACGGCCTTGCCTCTTTTATATTTTGCAAAGGGGGCGGAGAAGATCCCGTTATCGATGCTTGGGATTTTTCAGTATATCGCTCCGACCTTATCCTTACTGATCGGGGTATTCGTCTATCACGAAAGTTTTACAAAAGCGCATCTTTTAGCCTTTTTGTTCATATGGTCAGCCTTGGCTGTTTATACACTATCCATTACGAAATGGGGTCAGGCAAGTGCACGCAGGTTTAAAGGCAAAGGGAACATCGGTGCGTGAATAAGAAAAAATGCTTGGTGGTTCCATCCCCAAGCATTTTTTTTGCCTATATTTAAAGAAACCGGTTTTACGGCAGGAGAATTGCTTGAGTCATGAAAGATAAATCCTCGGACCTATTTCAGAAACAATCAAATCAGATAGGCTGACAAGACCGTGAACGGGCTTTGCACGGGAGATAGTTGGTTGGAATTGTCTATAGTAGGAACTATCCAGGCTAATGATATGCTTTGTCAGGAATGCTGAGATGGCGGCATTCGGCTTTCTATTGCTATTTAGTTCATCGATGATACCCTGTGCATTGGTAATCCCGATCCCGTGGCCATAAAAGAGGTCTTCTCCTAATAATATTGCATTCTCACCTTGCCATTCAGGTGTTTCCTCATCGTGATCAGGGTTTTTGAAGTAAAGGCAATCCCCTGGTAAATAATCCGTTCCTTGATGAACATGAAGAGCCATATTCTTCGGAGGGCGCCAGTCATATAGAAATAGGCTTGAAAAAAGATAGTCGAAATTCCTAGGGCCGATTAAATCCAAAATGGCCTTTAAAAAAGTGACGACTATCGCTGTACCGCATTCGAAAGCGTAAAGCGTTCCATTCAAGAAAATGTCCAGGAGTGCAACATGAGGGGCAATCCCTGGCTGAAGGGTAAAAGTGCCATCCTTTGAAAGGCGCCAATATTGTTTATTGGATGCCGATTCCTCAAGTGTGGAAAATTCTGCATCACTTTTATCCAACGCAAAAGCTGCCTCGATGACTCGGTGCCTCAGTTGTATATCGAAATTAAGGTATCCAAAGCTCCGATATTCAAAAATGTTAGAATCTTCCGCTAGCAATTGGAGAATTTCAAGCGATTTAGCAGATGCTATACCTGGTTGGATGTGACTGACATCTAATAATTTGTGATTAATCTTTATCATGATCATATCCACCTTTTGCTTTTGAAATTAAGGGCTTATAAAACCAGTACACAAAAAATGTCCACAGGTTATGCTCATTATATGAATACCTGCAAGGAAATGACTCTTTGAACGTGTCAGGCACGTAAACGAGAATGATTGGAATGGCATGATGTTTTGCTAGATATCCTTTAACGCAAGGGAAACCTTTCCAATTAATGAGAAGAAGCAAATTAGTATTCCTTTTTCCCCATGAATTGATATAATGGGAGAGAAAAGTTCATATGTGCGAGAAATGTAGGGGGGCCAGTACTGCTGGCTGAGATTGCGTCCTTTAGATGCTGACTCTTTGAACCTGATCTGGATGATGCCAGCGGAGGGAACATATTATTACTGACTTTCTGTTTTGTATGTTAAGCGTCCGAATTCATCTTCGGGCGTTTTTTGTTTTTTTACCGGTATTGGAATGGACCCTGGCGCCTCATTATGGTTTCGGCATATGGATCTTATATGATGTGTAGGAGGATAATAGTTTGAATAAATTCTTACCACTGTTAACTTCGTTGTTCCTTTTGGCTGGATGTGGGGCAGGCGGAACTAATGAAAAAGAAGAATCATCTAAAAAAGAAGGCAATAAAGAATTAAAAAAGGTATCGGTCGTGCTTGATTGGACACCGAATACAAACCATACAGGATTGTATGTAGCCAAGGAAAAAGGGTATTTCAAAGAACAAGGTCTGGATGTGGAAATTATCATGCCAGGCGAAGCTGGAGCTGATAAACTTGTGGCTTCAGGGAAATCTGAATTTGGCGTGAGCTACCAGGAGGGCATTACGCAGGCCCGCGTGCAAGGCGTTCCGATTGTTTCGCTAGCTGCTGTCATCCAGCATAATACCTCTGGATTCGCTTCACCTGCGGCAAAAAACATTAAAACTCCCAAGGATTTTGAAGGGAAAACGTATGGTGGCTGGGGGTCTCCAGTTGAAAAGGCCATTATTGATTCACTTATGAAAAAAGAAAATGCCGATGTAAATAAAGTGGATATAGTGAATACAGGGGACACAGATTTTTTCACTTCGGTTAAAAGGGATATAGATTTCGCCTGGATTTATTATGGGTGGACAGGTATCGAGGCTGAGTTGCGGAATGAAAAGCTTAATATGGTTTACTTAACCGAATACTCTGATAAGCTTGATTACTATACGCCTGTTTTGACAACAAATGAAAAGATGATTAAAGAGGATCCTGAGACTGTTAAAGCATTCGTTCATGCAGCTTCGAAAGGGTACCAGTTTGCAATTAAGAATCCTGATGATGCAGCGGACATATTAATTAAGTCTGCACCTGATCTAGATCCAAAACTAGTGAAGAAAAGCCAGGAGTGGCTTGCAGATAAGTATCAGGATGATGCTCCGCGTTGGGGTGAACAAAAGCTTGAAATCTGGAAGAATTATAGTGATTGGATGAAGGAAAATAAGCTTCTTGAAGGTGATTTCAATCCTGAAAAGGCATTTACCAATGAATTTTTACCAAAATAGGAGGAAATACAATGGCCAATTCATTAATTAGTATACAAATCATTCCTAAAGGGGAAAATGTCATCCCCATGGTCGATGAAGCAATCAAGATCATTGATGAATCAGGTGTCAAGTATGAGGTTCACCCGCTAGAAACAACAATGGAGGGTGAGCTATCCGAGCTTTTTGCCGTGATAGAAAAAATGAATGTAAGAATGATTGAATTAGGCTCGCCGAATGTCATTTCCCAAGTGAAGATACTATATCAGCCAAGCGGGATTACGATGGATACGTTAACGGAGAAATATCGGGCATGATCAAAAGGGGAATTTGGAAGAAGGGGGCTCCCTTCTTTCTTTTATTATGTTTGCTGATAGTATGGGAATCAATGACAGTCTTATTAAAGGTTGAAAAATGGCTGCTTCCCGCTCCATCAGCCATTTTCATTGAAGGAATTGAGTCGTCCCGTAATCTTTTTGGACACCTTATATCAACAACTGAGCTTGCGTTATCGGGTTTTCTTATTGGAAGCTGTATCGGTTTATTGATTGCTGCAATCTTACACCTGTTTCCAGGTGTGAAGGACGCGGTTTATCCTCTGCTCATACTCTCGCAAAATATACCAATCATAGTTTTGGCACCGCTTTTAGTGATCTGGTTTGGCTTTGGCATGCTGCCTAAGTTAATTGTGATTTCACTCGTATGTTTTTTTCCGGTTGCGGTTGCTTCATTGGACGGTTTTCGCCAGACACCTTACGAACTTAAGCATTATTTCAAGATGATGGGAGCGGGGAAAAACCAGTTATTTTGGAAGCTGGAACTTCCCCACTCGATCCCGTTCATTTTCTCAGGCCTAAAAATTTCGGCCACCTATAGTATAATGGGTGCGGTTATTTCGGAATGGCTTGGGGCTAAATCGGGGATTGGTGTTTATATGACGCTCGCTTCCTCCGCGTTTCGGACAGATCGGGTGTTTGTTGCCATTTTCATCATTATGGGAATGAGCCTTCTCTTTTTTGGAATCATCACATTCCTGGAGAAATATTTAGTTTCATGGAAGAGAAAGGAGGGTGAAAGGGATGATGCTGGAAATTAAAGATGTCTCCTTTTCTTTCGATGGTAAACAGAATATTTTAGAGAATATGAATTTCCATGTAGATGATGGGGAATTTGTCACAATCCTAGGACCATCTGGCAGCGGTAAAAGTACGTTGTTCCACTTGATAGGCGGTATTCTGAAGCCGGATCAGGGCATCATTTCGTTGGATGGTAAAAAGATAAATGGCTTTAAGGGCCATATAAGCTATATGCCGCAGCAGCCATCCCTTTTACCTTGGAGAACGGTGTTGGATAATGTTTTGCTTGGAAGTGAGCTTGCTGGGATAAGAGACAAAGAAATGGCAAAAGCCCTTTTGTTGAAAGCTGGATTAGAAGAGTATGTGAAGGCATATCCGCATGAACTATCTGGGGGCATGAAGCAAAGGGCCGCTTTCATTCGAAGCATCTTAAGTCGACAGGACTTGATGTGCCTGGACGAACCCTTTTCTGCTCTGGATGAACTGACAAGATTGGAAATGCAAAAATGGCTGTTGTCTGTTTGGGAACAAAATCGGAGATCTGTGCTTTTTGTTACCCACAGCATAGATGAAGCGGTTTTCCTTTCAGATAGAATTTATGTGTTATCAGCAAAACCGGCTGCTGTCATCAAAGAAGTGAAAGTTCCATTTCCAAGGCCAAGAAGTGAGGAACAATTTCTAAGTGATGAATTTTTAAATTTGAAGAGAGAGTTATATGCCGCACTAAAGCCAACCCTTTCTTAAGTCAGGAGGAAATTGAAAATGAAGATCATCGACAGCCATATCCATTTGGATAGGTATGATGAAAGTGAACAGAAGCAGATTCTCTCTGATATGGAAAAGGTGCATTTGGAATCATTGGTGACAGTTTCCATGAATTTAACCTCTTCCATAAACAATGACCAGCTTTCACTCAAAGATTCACGAATTAAGCCTGCCTTCGGCTTTCATCCCGAGCAGCCCCTCCCGAGTAAAGAGGAAGTGAACGAATTATTGTATTGGATGCGGGAACATCGTCATAATATGGTTGCTGTAGGTGAGATCGGACTCCCGTATTACTTAAGGCAGGAAAATCCCAATATGGATACGTCAGGTTATGTAGAGATACTGGAAAGGTTGCTGGCTTTTGCTAAAGAGGTTGAAAAGCCGGTTATCCTTCATGCCGTCTATGGCGATGCCCCCATCGTTTGCGACCTTTTGGATAAGCATCAAATCACAAAGGCACACTTTCATTGGTTTAAAGGTGATATCAGGACAGTCGAAAGAATGGCCGAAAAGGGGTACCGCATTTCGATTACACCTGATGTTTGTTATGAGAGGGAAATACAGGAATTGGTTTTTGCATACCCACTTAAGCTGATGATGATTGAAACGGATGGCCCATGGCCGTTTGAAGGGGTTTTCAAAGGGAAATGGACGCACCCGGGCATGATGCATGAAAGTGTTCGTCAAATTGCTTCGATTAAAGGATTGCCAATTGAGGATGTCTATGAAATCCTTTATCAAAATACGAAAGATTTTTACCATATATAAAAGGTACCGGACATATCCGGTACCTTTATTAGTTAGTTCAAAGAAAGGTCCTTTTCACCTTTTCCCAAAAGGAATTATCCTTAAGCTTAACGGTCTTGATGACTTTACCGCTTAACCGGACCTTGACCTTTTCAACATGATTGATGCTTAATGCTTCATTGTCCATTCCGATGATCGGGTAGCTTGGCCCGTTTTGTTCAAGGTGGACGGTCAACGTCCTATTGCCGCTTAGGATGAATGAAGAACCTAGGGTCCGATAGGAATTATTATTGATGGATGCGAGCTCGCTCACTTGAAAACAAGGGAGAAGCGGATCCACAACGGCCCCGTTTACCGATTTATTATAGGCGGTGCTTCCGGTCGGGGTCGCAATGATGATTCCGTCGCCGCGAAAAGTTTCAAAATGGAGTTGATCAATGAAAATATCCATGATGAACGTTTTGGTTATGGAAGTCCGGATACTGAGTTCATTGAGGGCATAAAAGGAGGGCTGATCGTCCAACTGGATATCGATGGTTGGATATTTACGCACCTCGATTTGCTCTCTTGTCATGGCATCGATCATTTTATCCGTGTCTTCCAAGTGGAAATCGCAATACATATTCAAGTTACCTGTGGTGGAAATGCCTGCATATAAACAATCATCCCTGAACCCGGTT
This sequence comes from Peribacillus sp. YIM B13482, assembly GCF_042787975.1. NCBI lineage: Bacteria > Bacillati > Bacillota > Bacilli > Caryophanales > Bacillaceae > Peribacillus > Peribacillus sp. YIM B13482. The sequence continues at coordinate 182,589 of NZ_JBHZPF010000002.1, read as the reverse complement.
TTACGGGCTGCCTGCAGGAATGTGCCGTCATCACCTATGCTTACGATGATGTTGGCCTTTGTGAAATCTTGGATGACTTCATATGAATGCTGTTTCGCTAAGTCCGATAAGTATTCGATCTTGTTAAGTATTTCTGTATTCGGTGCATGGAAAAAATAAATATTCCTGCGAGTGTTCATCATGTTCCCCCCTAGTATGATTGGTGATGAAAGGGCTTTCTTTTTCCTGTTCAGGTAAATGCAGATCGTGCAAAATGCACCAATGCATTTCCAATTAGAGGATTATTTGCTACAATTTTATATGTCTAGTTTATCATGGAATGAAACATTAATGTATGCAGTTCGTATGATAAGAAGGATACATATATTTAAGGGGGAAAACAGATGAATGGAAAACGTTGGGCGGCACTTGGAATTGCAGCCGTTTTATTTTTTGTCTCTATTGCTGTAGGGACGGCTACAACTCTATTTACAGCGGATACGGAAAATATCATTGATGAATTATTTGCTTCTGAAAGTGCATTTAACGAGGAAGTCATAGAAGGCGATGATTTTTCTAATGTTATTGCAGTATTCGATGTAGAGGGAACGATTCAAGATACAGGAGAAGCTTCATTACTAAGTTCAGCAACATATAATCACCGTGCCTTCATGGATAAGCTGAAGATGGCAGAGGAAAATGATGATATCAAAGGAATCATACTAAGGGTGAATTCTCCTGGCGGCGGTGTCGTAGAAAGTGCTGAGATCTATGATAAGATCCTTGATATTAAAAAAGTGAAAAAACCTGTCTATGTTTCAATGGGATCAATGGCGGCTTCCGGAGGATATTATATTTCTGCGCCAGCCGATAAGATTTACGCCAGCCCAGAAACGATGACGGGTTCACTAGGTGTCATCATGCATGGGTATAATTACGAGAAGCTGGCCAAGAAGTATGGCGTTGAGTTCGAAACCATCAAAAGCGGACCACACAAAGATATTATGAGCCCAACTCGGGAAATGACTGGAGAAGAACGTGAAATACTGCAAAATATGATTAATAATTCTTATGATCAATTTGTAAAAGTCATTGCCGACGGACGAGGTATGACAGAGAATGAAGTACGCAAAATTGCTGATGGCCGCATTTATGATGGGCGTCAGGCTAAAGAAAACCATTTAATAGATGATTTCGGCCATTTGGATGATGTAATTGCCGCGATGAAAACTGATATCGGTAAAAAAGATGCTCAAGTTATCCGCTATACCGATGAGGCAGGTTTCGGTTCATTATTCAGTATGGGAGCGCAAAAAATGTTGGGGAATGATGTGGAAACGGCCGTCTTGACAAAAATCCTTTCCTCTTCAAATTCTCCACGCTTAATGTATTTGTATGCGGAATAGGGGGGCTGAAGGATGACGGAACGAAATGAAAACAATGAACAAATCGCTGCATCCAATGTACTGGCAGATCAAGAGGTTCCCGTTCAGCAGGAATTTACGCCAGCCAAGCAGGCCGTGGATGATGGCGGAGTCAAGAGAGTGCATTTTGCTGGATTTTGGATGAGATTTTGGGCCTATTTAGCTGATTTGTTGGTTATCGGAAGTTTGAATCGGATTTTGATTCATCCCATCTTCAAGTTTTATGAAGGGACAGATGATCTTTGGTTTTCCGCAGAAGGCTTACTAACAGGGATCGTATTCTTCTTATACTTTGTTTTGATGACCAAATTCTTGAACCAAACCCTTGGTAAGATGATTTTTGGACTGAAAGTCGTTACATTGAGGGAAGAGACAAAAACCATTTCTTGGGGTACGATATTGTTCAGGGAGCTGATTGGCCGATATATTTCAAAAGTTACTTGGATTGGCTATCTCCTGGCAGGCTTATTACCGAAGAAACAGGCTTTGCATGATGTCTTTGCAGACACAGGTGTTATTTTGATCAGAAGATGATATTTTCCATTCATGAATCTGTAAGAGCGTGTTTTTCGCTTTTGCAGGTTTATTTTTTTTTGCATTTGCCGATAATGATAGGCTGAAGGGGTGTGGGTGCATGATGTGGGTTTTGCTGATTATAGGTATCCTCATTTTGGTGCTGCTTATTCTTATTTTCACAAAAGTAAGAGTATACATTGACTACAAACGTGTCCAAACGAATGACAAAATACATATTAAATTATCAGCTTGGTATGGACTTATTCACTATACATTTAAAGTCCCGGTCATTAAAAAGGATGATGACTCGGCAGCTATAGTAGTAAAGGAAGAGCAAGAAATGAACGGAAAAACCGAAAAGGAAGAAAAGAAAAAAATCACACCCGAAGATTTGCGTGACGGATTCGCTGACATGAAGGAGTTGCTTCAGCATATGGTCGGATTTCATAGGGTCGTCCGTCAGTTCACAGGGAAAATCCAAGTTAAAAAATTCAGCTGGCATAGTATTGTCGGTACTAAAAACGCTGCACATACCGGTGTTTTAACAGGTGCATGCTGGGCACTTAAAGGCTCAATCATCGGTTTGCTGACAACCTATTTCAACTTCCGGATCATGCCCGCATATTCCATTACACCTGACTTTCAAAGATGGCAGGCCAATACGTCGATTTCCTGCATATTACAATTTAGAATCGGGCAGGCTATGGTGACTGGAATAAAACTGCTTCGTTATTGGAAAGGCGGAAAACCGCATTTCAGGTCCAGGAAATTAGCGAAGCTATCAGGTGATTCCAATAAACAATCGTTCTAGAGAGTGGAGGAATTTAAATGTCAGATCATCCGATTCAAGGTTTAATGAAAGAAGCGATGGAAAATCTGAAAGAAATGGTCGATGTGAACACGATCATCGGTGATCCGGTGGAGACTCCGGATGGAAGTGTCATTTTAACCGTATCCAAAGTTGGTTTTGGTTTTGCAGCCGGTGGCAGCGAATTTGTAATGGATGGAAACCATCAAGCACATCAAGGTGATTCCAAGCAGCCTTTTGGCGGCGGTAGCGGCGGTGGGGTTTCCATAACACCAATTGCCTTTTTGATTGTCGGTTCCCACGGGGTGAAAATGATTCATCTTGATGAAGGTACGCATCTTCTCGAAAAAATGATGGATTTAGCTCCTCAAGTCGTCGATAAGATTCAGTCCATGCTATCCAAAAAAGAAAGTAGTAATCAAAGGCAAGGCAGCAGTAGCAGTCAAACAAACGTAAAGAGGTACCAAGAACCTAAACAGGATTTAGATTTCTAACTGCGACTCGGCATCCGCCGAGTTTTCTTTTTGCTGTAATATGCTTACACCACTTAATGCTTGATTTTCCACACATGTGAACCGCCAATTCACTTTTCCTAATTCAATTAATTGCAAAATTCCGGTAAAACAAATATTATTATGCTTGTACATATAGCAGAAAGAGGAGGAATTTTTAATGGCTTCAGTTACATTTAAAAACAACCCGGTCACTTTAGTGGGATCAGAACTAAAAGTTGGGGACAAAGCACCTGATTTTACGGTATTGGCTAATGACTTATCACCGGTTACATTAAGCGACTCCAAAGGTTCTGTCCGCATCATCAGTGTAGTTCCATCTGTCGATACAGGTGTATGTGATGCACAGACACGTAAATTCAATGAAGAAGCGGCAAAATTGGATAATGTAAAAGTTCTGACGATCAGTAACGATCTTCCTTTCGCGCAAAAACGCTGGTGTGCTGCTAGTGGCCTGGACAATGTTCAAGTTCTTTCCGATCACCGTGACCTTTCTTTCGGTGAAGCCTATGGTGTCGTCATGCAAGAACTTCGACTATTGGCACGCTCGGTGTTCGTTGTAAACAGCAATGATGAAATCACATATGTAGAATATGTTAGTGAAGGTACCAACCATCCAAATTACGAGGGTGCAATCGAAGCGGCTAAAGCAGCAAAATAAGATGTGAATTCTTAGAAACCGGACGCAATGTGTCCGGTTTTTTGTTTTAATGTTTAAAAGGAGAATATAGTTCATTGGTTATTAAATTCTAACCAACCAAGTGAAATCACAAAGATAATCCAAAGAACAGTTAATATCCCGTACAGGAAAATAAAAACAAAAAATCCCCACTATAGAATCTTTTTTAGTATCCTCCAAATAATACTTCCCCCTAGTCATCCACACTCGAAATTAACGTATTTACCATTTATTTACCAATTTTTAAAAACTTTTAAAAAAGAGTGGCTCGATTCTAAATATACGGACTTTCAAAAGAATGTTAAGCAGGACGTACGACTTGTATCTCTTTCTTGTTAGCTATAAAATAAGGACAGAAGCAAACAGGAGGAATTAATAAGTGAAGTCTACCCCAGTTGAACAATTATTTTATGAATTTGATGAAACAGCCCAAATATTGCAAAGTGAATTATCATGTACGTATCTGGATGCCCTAGGTGAAACGGGTGAGAACTTCTTCCAGGGGAAAGTCCTGCAGGAGGAAATCAGTGAAGTATCGAAGAAAAGGTTAGTTAAGCATTATGGAGATTTTTCACCAGAGAAATATGAGAAGGAAGCAATTCGTAAAGCGTACCAGCTTGCTATTTTAAAAGGCATGCAGGAGAGCGTCCAACCGAATCATCATATGACCCCGGATGCAGTCGGCATGTTTGTCAGCTATTTAGTCGGTAAATTCACCAAGGATCAAAAAGAATTGGTCATGCTAGATCCAGCTGTCGGAACGGGGAATTTACTATTTGCGATCTTGAATCAACTTACTGATAAAAGTATCGCATCATATGGTGTCGAGATTGATGAAACCTTGATCAGGCTTGCTTATGCAGGTGCCAACCTGCAAGAACATCCGCTGCAATTTTTCAATCAGGACAGCTTGGAGCCACTTTTCATCGATCCTTCCGATGTTGTGGTCAGTGATTTGCCGATTGGTTATTATCCGAATGATGTGCGTGCAGCTGAATATGAATTGAAGGCAGATAATGGACATTCATATGCACACCATTTGTTTATTGAGCAAAGTGTTAAACATGTGAAGGATGGCGGACACCTTTTCTTCATTGTCCCTAATAACCTGTTCGTCTCGGAGGAAGCGCCGAAACTCAATGATTTCCTGAAGAAGTATACACATATCCAAGGGATGGTGCAACTGCCGCTTTCCATGTTTAAGAGTGAAGCGGCTGCGAAAAGCATCCTGATCCTTCAAAAGAAAAAAGAGGGTATCGAAGCTCCGAAGAAGGCACTGCTCGTACAACTTCCGAAGTTATCGGATTTCGAAGCGACAAGCTCTGTCATGCAGCAGATGGATGATTGGTTTAAAGAGGAAAAGTAGTCAATGAAAGCTGATGCCACAGGCATTGGCTTTCATTTTTTTTATTCCTAATTTTTGGTTTTTATTTGGTTGTATCCGCTCGCCATGATAAAATTGTACAATACACTACATGTTTCGTTGAGATGATCATTGGAAGAACTAGCTTAGAGTAAAGGAGCAGGATGGATGTCAAAAATCATGGCTATTAATGCTGGCAGCTCTTCATTGAAGTTTCAACTTTTTGAGATGCCAAGTGAAAACGTAATTACAAAGGGTCTTGTAGAAAGGATTGGCTTGAAAAATTCCACATTCACTTTGAGCGTCGAAGGCAAAAAGGTATCTGAAACGGTGCATATACCCAACTATGAAGTGGCAGTAGGGCTTTTATTGAAAAAGCTGATTTACCATCGCATCATTGAATCCTTTGAAGAGATAGATGGCGTAGGGCATCGGGTTGTGCATGGTGGTGAGGTGTTCAGTGACTCCGTCTTGATTACGGTGGAAGTAATAGAGGAAATCGAAAAGCTTTCCGAGTTGGCACCCCTTCATAATCCCGCCAATATCACGGGAATCAAAGCCTTCAGGCAAATACTTGATGTTCCTGCTGTTGCCGTATTCGATACTGCCTTTCATCAAACGATGGCTGCAGATTCATATTTGTACAGCTTACCCTTTGAATATTATGAAAACTATGGAATAAGGAAATATGGGTTTCATGGTACTTCACATAAATATGTGTCGCAGCGGGCTGCAGCAATGATTGGCCGCCCAATCGAACAGCTTCGCTTGTTATCCTGCCATTTAGGGAATGGTGCAAGCATTACGGCCATAAAGGGCGGTAAATCGATTGATACATCAATGGGATTTACACCATTGGCCGGTGTTACAATGGGGACGCGTTCAGGCAACATCGACCCTGCGCTGATTCCATATATCATGGAGAAGACGGGAAAAACGGCTGATGAAGTGCTGGATGTCCTGAATAAGAAAAGCGGCATTCTAGCCCTTTCTGGGTTTTCCAGCGACCTGCGCGATATACAAGTGGAAGCGGATAAAGGCAATGATCGGGCTGTACTCGCACTTGAAGTTTTTGCAGATCGGATTCACAAGTACATAGGTTCCTATTCGGCTAAAATGGGAGGTGTGGACGGCATCATTTTTACAGCGGGCATCGGTGAAAACAGTCAAGCCATTAGGGGGCGAATCTTGGAGGGACTTGAATTCATGGGGGTATATTGGGATAAGGATCTCAACCGTACCTCGGGTAAGGAAGCCTTCATCAATACACCTTATTCCCCCGTTAAAGTGATGGTCATTCCCACTAATGAAGAAATCATGATTGTCAGGGATACCATGAGATTGGCTTTTAGCGAAAACATGACTTCATGATTTTTTATAAAGATCCCTTATCTATTGGTAAGGGATCTTTTCCATGAAAGCATTGATTCAAATGGTTTCACCCTCAACCGCATCTTCTTGCCCCTCATCATCTTTCTTGAAAAGCCATCCTCTATGGTATACTTAAGGGAGAATCCACCAATTCTGTACATAGGAGGCTTGATGCATGGAATTCACGAATCGGGAAATTAAAATTTGGAATGAAATTAGTGAATGGCAGGAAAATCTTTATCAATATGAGCGAAAAGATTTGTCAGCATTGTATGATAAATGGTTAGAGCAGGGTTTTGACCTGCTTCCAGATAACGTCCAACAACAGTTTTTTGAAAAGCTTGATACTTGGCTTTTTCATTTGCATGCCATGGTTCAGAGCTCACAAATCCAAATAGATGCAAGAGAGCGGATTTTAGCATCTGCGCGCTTGTTTAAGGAAGATATCGAAACGCTGGATGACTTGAATCACTTATCGATCGATCAGTTGAATTACATAGCGAACCAGCATATCGCAAAGCATCGGTTGTATTCATTTGCACAAGGCGGTGTAAGCGGATCAGGTAGCCTGCTCCTGTTAGGGAGTGATATTCCGGCCATGACGGTCATCAATGTCAGGATCGTACAGCTGATTGCGATGTCTTATGGTGTTGAGGTGAATACGCCTTTTGAAATGATGATGGCCCTTAAGGTATTCAATGCAGGAGCGATGCCAAAAAGACTTCAAGGGATGGCCTGGGAAGAATTGATCCGGGAAGTCCAGAACGCGGAAGATGACTATTTTTATTTAGGAATCGAAGAACTTACAAATCCGACCTGGATGGAACAGCCGTTGAAGCAGCTGTTGAAAGCCGTATCCATAACTGTCTTTCGAAAAAAATTGGTTCGGGGCATTCCATTCATCAGCATGGCCATCGGGGCTGGGGCCAATTATCAAATGACCCGGAATGTCAGTGAATTTGCGCAGAAGTTCTATCAATATCGGTATTTACAGATGAAGAAGGCTGAAGAAGAATGAGTGTCAGGGATCATAAAGAAGGCTTCACGGAGGCAATTCGATGCATGGTGATAACCGTTAGTGATACGCGTAATGAAGAAACGGATAAAAGCGGGGCACTGATGGTGGAATTATTGAAATCGAATGGGCATGAAGTGACGGAATATGAAATTGTAAAGGATGAAAGGGAAGCGATTCAAGCTGCGGTCACAGTTGGCAGCCAAAGCAGCAAGGTGGATGTCATATTAACAAACGGTGGCACTGGCATCGCCAATAGGGATGTAACGATCGAGGCGGTTCAAGAATTGATGACAAAGGAAATTCCGGGTTTTGGCGAGATTTTCCGAATGCTCAGCTTTCAAGAGGATATCGGTTCTGCAGCCATTCTATCGAGGGCGATTGCTGGGGTCGTGAACAACAAAGCGGTTTTTTCCACCCCGGGTTCAACGGGGGCGGTTCGGCTTGCGATGAATAAATTGATTCTCCCGGAATTGGGACATGTCGTTGGTGAGCTTCGGAAGGATTTATAAGAGGGATGCAAAAAAACCACAGTTCTAAACTGTGGTTTTTTTGCATGGAATAGGCCTTAATTATGCATCTTTTCACTAACGCCTTGATTGGTGCGATACCAAAGCCATAAATCATTGATGATGGAAGCAAGTTCCGCAATTTCGGAATTGAGCTGGCATGATTTGGTGAAATTACTTTCATCGGAGAGCTGAAACTGTTTTCGGTTAATGGTGGATTCCAGTTCCTTGATGCGGTCCGGTATGCTCCCCCGGATATTCTCCCATTGTACGAGTATTTGCTGTTGCTCGCCTTTTGTATATTCATCCCACTCCAGATTCAAATCAGGAATGGGGATGCCAAGCCGTTCATCATAGGTAAATAGTTCTCTCATATTCCCACCACTTTTCGATTTTTCATACTCTTAGTTTACTATATTCTTGCGAAAGCATCCAATGTATGAATTCCCTGAAATTATTAACGGATTATTTAGCTAAATCTTTAAAATACCCCTTGTATTCCGTTTATAAAGATGATAAAGTACTAATCATAGATTGAATAAAAATAACATTGAGTGAATTTTTATTCACACGAAAGGGACGATTAAAATGGGAAAAAATCAAAAAGTTGTTTTAGCATATTCCGGAGGTTTGGATACTTCCGTTGCAATTAAATGGTTACAAGATCAAGGATACGAAGTTGTAGCATGCTGCTTGGATGTCGGTGAAGGGAAAGATTTGGACTTCATTAAAGAAAAAGCAATCACTGTTGGTGCGGTCAGTTCATATGTGATTGATGCGAAAGACGAATTCGCTGATGAATTCGCATTAACGGCTCTTCAGGCACATACTTTATATGAAGGGAAATATCCATTGGTTTCAGCTCTATCACGCCCGCTGATCGCTAAGAAATTAGTGGAAGTGGCTGAAGCGGAAAACGCTGTAGCCGTTGCGCACGGTTGTACGGGAAAAGGAAATGACCAAGTGCGTTTCGAAGTATCCATCTCGGCATTGAATCCTGATTTAGAAGTTCTTGCACCTGTTCGTGATTGGAAATGGTCTCGTGAAGAGGAGATTGAATATGCAGCTAAAAATGGCATTCCTGTTCCAATCGGCTTGGCAAGTCCATTCTCGATCGACCAAAACCTTTGGGGAAGAAGTAACGAATGCGGAATCCTGGAAGACCCATGGGCAGCTCCACCAGAAGAGGCTTATGATCTGACAACAAGCCTTGAAAATACGCCAGATACTGCTGACATCATTGAAATTGGTTTTGAACAAGGTGTACCGGTTACATTGAATGACAAAAACTATAAATTGGCTGACTTGATTGTTGAATTGAATCAGATTGCCGGTAAACACGGAGTTGGACGTATCGACCACGTGGAAAATAGATTAGTAGGAATCAAATCTCGTGAAGTATACGAAGCTCCAGGTGCTATGACATTAATTGCTGCACATAAAGAGCTTGAAGATATCACGCTTGTAAAAGAATTGGCTCACTTCAAACCCGTGATCGAGAAGAAAATGACTGAATTGATTTATGAAGGCCTTTGGTTCTCTCCGCTTCAAAAAGCATTGGCCGCTTTCCTTAAAGAAACACAAGTAAATGTAACGGGTACGGTCCGTGTGAAGCTTTTCAAAGGTCATGCGATTGTTGAAGGAAGAAAATCCGAGTACTCTCTATATGATGAAAAACTGGCTACTTATACAAAAGCGGACGAATTCGATCATGATGCAGCAGTTGGTTTCATTAAGTTATGGGGACTTCCAACGAAAGTGAACAGCATGGTCAATAACAAGAAGGTGACAGTGTGAGCAGCAAGCTTTGGGGAGGGAGATTCACCAAGTCTGCCGAAGAATGGGTAGATGAGTTTGGAGCTTCCATCTCCTTTGACCAGGAACTTGTCCTTGAAGATATTCAAGGCAGCTTAGCCCATGTAACCATGTTAAAGCAATGCAGCATTTTACCTGAAGAAGATGCGGACCAGATCATTGCAGGACTGAAAAGTTTACAGGAAAAAGCTGAAAAGGGTGAATTGACTTTTAAGGTTGAGATGGAGGATATCCATCTTAACCTGGAAAGTATGCTAATAAGCGAAATTGGTCCAGTGGGCGGAAAGCTTCATACAGGCAGAAGCCGTAATGACCAAGTTGCAACAGATCTTCATCTGTATATGCGGAACCAAACAAAAGTGATCCTGGAACTCATCAATGATCTGCAAAAAGCGATTTTGGGACAGGCCAAAAAAAATGTGGAAACACTAATTCCAGGTTATACACATTTACAGCGGGCACAGCCCATTTCATTTGCCCACCATTTAATGGCTTATTTTTGGATGCTTGAGCGTGATAAGCAGCGTTTCACCGAGAGCTTCAAAAGAATTAATGTTTCTCCATTGGGTGCTGGGGCGCTAGCTGGGACGACTTTCCCGATTGACCGTGCCCTCAGTGCCGAACTATTGGGGTTTGAGGGGATTTATGAAAACAGCCTTGATGCGGTAAGTGATCGTGACTTTGCCATTGAATTCATGAGCAACAGTGCGACGATGATGATGCATTTATCCCGTTTCAGCGAAGAAATCATTCTATGGTCAAGCCAGGAGTTCCAATTCGTTGAATTGGATGATGCGTTTTCAACGGGAAGCAGCATTATGCCGCAAAAGAAAAACCCTGATATGGCAGAATTGATTCGTGGTAAAACAGGAAGGGTTTATGGGAATTTAACGGGGTTATTGACTGTATTGAAAGGATTGCCGCTTGCTTATAATAAAGATATGCAAGAAGATAAAGAAGGCGTTTTCGATACGGTCAAGACCATTGTTGGTTCACTTAAAATATTTGCTGGCATGATTTCAACAATGAAAGTGAAAACGGACGTCATGGAAAAAGCAACAAGAAATGACTTCTCGAATGCGACGGAATTAGCTGATTACCTAGCTTCAAAGGGAATGCCTTTCCGTAAGGCACACGAGGTGGTCGGGAAACTTGTATTGTTCTGTGTCCAGAATGGCTGCTATTTAGTAGACCTAAGCATTGAACAATTCCAGGAAGCCTCCGATTTGTTTGGACATGATATTTACGATGCATTAAATCCTTACGAAGCCGTTAAACGCCGTAACAGTGCGGGCGGTACAGGTTTTGCCCAAGTGTTGCTGGCGATTGAAAAAGCGGAAAAACTGGTAAGTGAATAACAGTGAAAAAGCTCGTTCACCAATTTGGCGAATGAGCTTTTTTATGATCATCTTTTATCACTATTCGTACGAACGACAATTACATCACAGTTTGAACGTCGAACGATACCTTCCGACACGCTGCCGATCAGGAAACGTTCGACGGCATTAAGGCCTGTTGCACCGCACACAATTAAATCGATTGAATGTTTTTTGGCAATATCCCTTGGAATTTGAACTTTAGGAGAACCATATGCCACTTCTGTTTGGACTTTTGCAATCCCGGATGCAATGGCTTCCATTTTATACTTTTCCAATAGCTCATTGGCAAAGGTTTCAGAGTGTTCACGGATAGTCATATCATATGCTTCGATAGTAGGGAAATTCCTTGTGTCAACGATATGTGCAAGACATAGGGTCGCATCACTGAGTTTTGCTAAATAGATAGCCTTTTTTAAAGCCCACTCTGCTTCTTCCGAACCGTCCACTGCTACTAGAATATTTTTATAATCTATACTATTCAAGTGAATCTCCTCCTTCTATTTCATTCCTATTATACTATTATTTACCTGATTGTCTTATTTCAATTGTAACAAATTAGCGAATGTTTTAGCCAGTGCCCAAGAAATCGCAACATGAAACAATATGGGTTCTAGAAAAGTTGAACTTGTTATTGCGAATAAGAAGCTTTGCTTTAACCAAACCCCTTATGTCTTTTATTTACTTGATTTGTTTATTTATGGTAAGGCCGGGCGTGAGAGGGGAGTTTTTTCTTTGAGTGTTTCAAGAATATTAAACTATGCATTATATTTATACGTACTTTTGTATGCGTTGATCTATTTCTTTTTTATTTTATTCATTAATGTTGTACATGCTTCTATCAGTATAATGAGTAGATCAGCACTGCTGTTCCATTTGTTCTTTTGCTATTTTTTCAATGGATTTCATATACCGATTCACATAATAAAAGGAAAATTAAAATTAGATGTATTGCCATTTCAAGCCTTGGCTTTCTTCTGCTGCTTTATTGTGTGGTCATTTTAGGGGTAAATGAATATGAATCAAGGTTCACCACCGAAAGATGGTTACATGATGATGAAGGAAGAGCATGAATTGATAGGAAAGACAAAAGAAGAAGTGATTACGCTTTTAGGTTCTCCAACAGAAACGGAATATTTCAAAGAGGAAGATAATGTTTATTACCTTGGTGCCGAGAGGGGAATAATAAGTATAGATAGTGAATGGCTTGTCATTTGGTTTGACGGCAATGAACAAGCTGTTAAGTTTGAACTGCGGACCGATTAGTTGAAATGAAATTCGATTAATAGTTACCCCCGTCTTAAATGAGGACGGGGGTATCCGGGTTTCGTTACATTAAACGGTCAATGCATGATCATTTTATGATTTGCAGGCTCTTCGGATATTTGGTCAAAACCTCACAGCCGGTATCGGTGATTAATAGATCATCTTCAATCCTGACGCCTGCAACATTTGGAACATATATACCCGGTTCGATGGTATAAACCATTCCGGATTGAAGTTCAAGGGTATTCGTTTCGGTTAAGGATGGGTATTCATGGACGCTGATCCCAAGTCCGTGGCCGAGCCTGTGCGGGAAGAATTCACCGTATCCTTTATTCCTGATGATGTTTCTGGCAATCAGGTCAATCTCGGAACAGGATACACCCGGTTTACTGGCTGTAACGGCAGCTTCTTGTGCATTTAGTACCGTTTCATATATCTCTGCCTGTTTATCATTAATATCTCCGTAAGCAACAGTTCTAGTGATGTCAGAGCAGTACCCTTCATGAACGACCCCCAGGTCAAAGAGGACAAGATCGCCACGCTGAACCTTCGTATTCCCAGGTGTGCCATGTGGGGAAGCACCATTTTTACCGGTCAGGACCATTGTGGAGAATGACATTTGGCTTACTCCGGCCTTTTTCAGTTCGAATTCTATCGCTGCAAGGATTTCCATTTCCGTTTTACCTTCATGAATTTCGCTGACACCCACTTCGATCGCAAAGTCGGCAAGGCGGCATGCTTCACGGATTTTGACCATTTCCTCTTCCGACTTGATCATTCGCATCCTTTGGAGTTTTTCTTCTGCTGAAACGAGCTTTGGTGCTCCGAAGTGATGTTGGACCTTTTCATAGCGTTCTACATTCATATGCTCTTTTTCAATGGCCATTTTCTTTATGGTTAACCCGCGATTCACCACTGCTTGCTTAACTTTTTCCCATGGATTTTCAATGTCGGTATAACCAATGATATCCCCATTCCATCCAGCATGTTTAGCATCCGGAACTTCCATCTGCGGGCAGACCAGGAATGGGTCGGCATTTGCAAAAATGGCAAGTGCAAGCAGTCTTTCATGAGGATCACTAAAGAACCCGCTTAAATAGAAGATGCTTTCTGTGGATGTAAGTAATGCGGCTTCAACCTCATTGGCCTGAAGCCAATTTTGTAGTTCTGTCAAACGTTCATTCATGACGATACCTCCATTTATAAGATATAATTACCTTAGCAATATTTAAAAGTATAGTAAATGGGTAAGGCCTAATAAGGCTATTTAAAAATTAGTGGTATGGGAAGGGAGCATCAGAATTGAAAGTATCTTTTCATGGACATGCAGTTGTAAAAGTCGAAACGAATGGTCAAACGATTTTATTCGATCCGTTCATCAATGGAAATGAATTGACCGATTTGAAGGTAGAAGATGTGAAACCGGATGTGATCATCTTGACACATGGTCATAATGACCACGTTGGTGACACGGTCGAATTGGCCAAAAAGCATGATGCTCTTGTCATTGGCATTGCAGAAATTGCCGACTATCTTGGTGCTCAAGGGGTTAGGACTCACGGGATGAGCATCGGCGGAGCTTTCGAGTTCGAATTTGGAAAAGTGAAACTGACGCCTGCTTTCCATGGAACGGGATTCAATAACGGAGATGGGCAAATCATTTATTTAGGAATGCCTGCTGGCGTATTACTTATGATAGAAGGGAAAACGATCTATCATGCAGGGGATACAGCCGTATATTCCGATATGAAACTGATCGGGGAGCGACATCCGATTGACTTGGCATTTTTGCCAATCGGCGACAATTACACCATGGGGCCGGAAGATGCCGCACTTGCAGCGAAATTCCTTCAAGCCAAACAGGTCGTGCCGATTCATTACAATACTTTCCCTGTCATCAAACAGGATCCTAACAAATTCATTGACCTGCTTGAAGAGGAGAATGGACTGATCATGGAAGCCGGGGATGAAATTGAACTATAAAAGGAGCGGGAGCCACATGGCCTCCCGTTTTTGTTTGGGTCGTTCGGGAAGTATCAGGAGCGGATGGAGGATTGAAATGAAAGGAAATCCTTGTAGCATTGCCTTTTACGAATCTGGATTTTTATAGAGGTGTCGTAAAGTAAATCTCCTTCATTCAGCCAAGTCTTTTTTCCTTTCGCAGGCATAAAATGAATAGATGGTAAAAAGGGGGGATTGGATGAAACAGAGGTTATTTCTATGTTTGCTTTTATGCGGTGTGATGCTGTATTATGCCGTGCCGCGCTTGTCGTTGGAAAGTGGCGGTTTGGAGAGCCTGTTTGCCGGAACCTGGTTGTTGTTTGCCTTGTTGGCGGTAGCGGGGAACTTGACGGGAATACTATATTCTCCTAAAAAACAAAAGGTAAAACGCCTGCTGGAATACAAAAGGTTGCGCCAATACTAGTAGTTGTTTGATAAACTAGGCTCTTTGACCTTATAATGGAGAATAGGAATACCGTGAAAAGGGTGAAGCGCTTGGCTACAAAGCATGAACAAATATTAAAACATATCGATGGGCTCCCTGTTGGTGAAAAGATTTCCGTCCGTCAAATTGCGAAAGCATTGAATGTTAGTGAAGGTACGGCATATCGGGCAATTAAAGAGGCGGAGAACCAGGGCTACGTGAGCTCGATTGAGCGGGTAGGCACGATCCGTATCGAGAAAAAGAAAAAAGAGAATATTGAAAAGCTCACTTTTGCCGAGGTAGTTAATATTGTGGACGGACAAGTTCTGGGTGGAAAAACGGGACTTCATAAGACATTAAATAAATTCGTCATCGGGGCGATGAAGCTGGATGCCATGATGAGATATACAGGTGCAGGAAATCTGCTGATCGTCGGGAACCGTACCCAGGCCCATGAGCACGCGTTAAATGCGGGTGCAGCGGTGCTGATCACCGGGGGATTCGATACGGAAGAGCCCGTTAAAAGGTTGGCCGATGAATTGGAGATGCCAGTCATTTCTACAAGTTACGATACCTTTACCGTTGCAACGATGATCAATCGGGCAATCTATGACCAATTGATCAAAAAGGAAATATTGCTGGTGGAGGATATTTTGACGCCCGTACAGGAAACGACCTTTTTAACGGTTGGTGACCGGGTTCAGACTTGGCATGAACTGAATCAGGAATCAGGGCATAGCCGTTTCCCTGTTGTCGATTACAATATGAAGGTTCAAGGAATGGTCACATCAAAAGATATCATGGGTCAGGAAGAGTTGACGCTCATTGATAAGGTGATGACGAAAAACCCGATGACCGTAGGCGATAAAATGAGTGTAGCATCTTCTGCACATATGATGGTTTGGGAAGGCATTGAGTTAATCCCGGTCGTGAATGACAGTCATATCCTGAAGGGAATCGTGAGCAGGCAGGATGTACTGAAGGCACTGCAAATGAGTCAAAGGCAGCCACAGGTCGGCGAAACGATCGACGATACGATCACAAGTCAGCTTGTGATGACTTCGAATCGCGGCAAGGGTGAGGAAGTGTATAACTATGGCGTCACTCCGCAGATGACCAATTATCTTGGGACCATTTCAAGCGGTGTGTTTACGACATTGGTTACGGATTCAGCAAACCGGGCACTTCGAAGCTATAAGCGCGGTGACTTGGTCGTGGAAAATATGACGATTTATTTCATCAAGCCAGTTCAGATCGACAGCACGCTTGAAATCCATCCGCGTGTCCTTGATGTAGGACGTAAATTCGGAAAAGTGGATGTCGAGGTGTTTAACCAAGGCAAACTTGTCGGTAAGGCGATGTTAACCTGCCAATTGCTTGATCGATCATGATAAATAAATCAAAAAGGATAATCGATATTCGATTATCCTTTTTGATTTACGGCTTCTTCAATTGCATGCGGCAGGTAAAATCTATACATTTTATAGCCTCCCCAAACGCTGAATAGGCCAACGGAAATGAAAACGGCAGAAATGATATAAGTGGTGGTTGTGTGGAATAGAAAAAGCTGATTGATTCCGAATAGTGCGACAAACGCACCAAGGGCAATGGAAGACTTCCCTGAAATCCACTTTTTTTCCATCGGCATTTTGGTTCGGACCGATTTGATCTTATAAAACAAATAGACCCCTAGTGAAAGAACGATCAAGGTTACAAGAATAGGCATCGTTTAAAATTCCCCCAATTTAACATATGTACCTTTTTATTGTAGCGGGAAATGAAAGAGAATGCCACAGTAAACCAAGATGACACTTTCTATTTCCCCAATTTTTTGATTAAATGAAATATATAAAATCTTTATTAGGTTCGATAATACATAGTTTGAGGGGAGATCAATATGAAGGCTGAAATTTTAGCAGATATAAAGCGTTATGATACTATCATTCTCCATCGCCATGTCCGTCCAGATCCGGATGCTTATGGTTCACAGGGGGGATTGGCGGAAATCCTGAAGGCATCTTTCCCTGAAAAGCGGATTTATACGGTTGGGAAAGAAGAACCGTCACTGAATTATTTAAGAAGGCTCGATGTGATTTCTGATGAAACATATCAAGGTGCTTTGGTCATCGTTTGTGATACCGCCAATACCGACCGGATTTGTGATTCAAGGTATATGACGGGGGATAAACTGATTAAGATTGACCATCATCCTAATGAAGATCCATATGGGGATATGCGCTGGGTCGATACATCAGCAAGTTCTGCAAGTGAAATGATTTATGAATTTTACCAATTCGGTAAAGAAAAAGGCTTGAAGATGAGTGATGAAGCGGCACGCCTTCTATATGCAGGCATCGTTGGCGATACAGGTCGTTTCCTATTCCAAAGCACGACTGAAAAGACATTTGCCTATGCCAGTGAATTGATTCACTATTCGTTCTCCCGTCCGCAATTATATCAGGAGATGTATGATGTCAATGAAAGCATTGTCAGGTTGAATGGCTATGTTCTGCAGCATTTTGAGATCCTTCCATATGGCACGGGGAAAATGATCATCACAAAGGATATACTTGAAACATTCCATGCTTCGGCATCGGAGGCCTCTCAGCTCGTTTCCTCGCTAGGTTCGATTAAAAATGTTAAGACATGGGTCTTTTTCATTGAAGAGGATAAAGAAATCCGAGTCCGTTTCCGTTCCAAGGGTCCAATCATCAATACGATTGCCCGTAAATATAACGGCGGAGGCCATCCGTTTGCAGCAGGGGCTTCGATCCATTCTTGGGATGAAGTGGATAATATCCTTGCCGATTTGGAAGAGTTGAATAAAGCGAATTAGAAAACGATTTTTGGATTGAAATGACATGAAGACCAAATCAAAGTGATTTGGTCTTTTAGCTTTGCGGATATAATAAGGACTTTGTCGGAAAGCGGTTTTATCAAGAGCTCCTCTTTACTTTGATTTCAATGTTCATTTTCGTATAAAACATGATTTCCACGACTTCAAGGTCATAACGCTTTTTATTGATGGTCACGATTTTATTTTCGATTGATTTTTTCAAGAGCATCTTTCCATTATATACACTGACGACATCTTTGGCGAGAAGGGAGGAAAGGTCGTCCTCTATCACATCCTCCGCTTCCGCGACACTCAGCTGATCGAGACTGTATGTTTTTCCATTCGTAATCGTCACTTCGACCTCTTGAATCGTTAAGATCTCTTCGTTTTGCTGATTCAATTTTTTATAATCCTGCTCCCAGATCCCGATTTTTTCGTTCAAATCCTTGACTTCTTCTCTTTGGTCATGAATGATCCGTATCTGTGTTTCTTGCTGGACCCCATACATATAAAAGAAAATCACCCAGCTGATCAATCCGCCAAGTGCGGCCCCGGCAAAAAAACGCTGCCAGGTGGGTGCCCGGTGATAGGGAGGAATCCTCATGATGATATATGCTCCTGAGTGAACCAGTTGATGATCAGTGCTCCTGTCTGTGCTCCCCCAAGTGCAGATAGAATCAATAGTATCTGCTTGACTATATCCTTCGTTTCTCCGTGGAAAATGCCGCGTTCGAAATTATAGACCATATCAAAAGTACCCCCGATGGCAGCGACAATCGCCCATATACGCAGGCTGTCCGATAGCCGGAACACAGTCGTCATCGGAGCTTGTCCAGTAAAAAAAGCGGCGAGGCCCCCGATTAACGAGCCTCCAAGCAATACGCCAAGCGATATGAAAAAGCTGTTGATAAAGGCCGGAAAAAAGGCTTCATTCATATATCATCATCCTTTTTTGCTTGATATTCTTCTATTCTATTTATATGGGAAGTGCAGAGGTATTATGATAGTCGGCGAAAATCAGGGTGATATATTGGATTGGTAATGAGAACATATTTTCTTTTTTTGAAATAAACACTATAATGAAAAGAAACATGCCTTACAAAGGTGGGAGAAAAAACGTGTATACTCATCTCCATATTCAGAGCGGATACAGCCTGCTGACAAGTACGGTGAAGATCACTGATCTTGTGGCCAAAGCGAAAGCGGATGGCTGTACAAGTCTTGCCTTAACCGATCGAAATGTTATGTACGGTTCGGTCTATTTTTATAAAGAATGTAAGAAACAGGGAATAAAGCCGATTGTCGGCCTTCTTGCAGATGTCCTCGATGAACAGGAATCGGCACATGGCCTTCTTTTATTGGCAAAAAATCTGCAAGGCTATCAAAACCTGCTAAAAATAAGCAGTGCCATAAAAACGAAATCCCCGTCAGGCATTCCAATGAACTGGCTTAAAGCCTACTCCGGGGGCTTGATAGCAATAACACCGGGTGCAGAGGGGAACATAGAAACGCTATTAAGAGAAGAAAATACTGAAGGAGCCAAACAGGCTGCAGGTCGATTTCTGCAAATTTTTGGCCATGATAACTTTTTTGTATCCATACAGAGACTTTCGATTGCGGACGAAGAGAAAGGTATCGAAGCTTTAAGTCAGTTGGCGAGAGAATTAGGGATAAAGATCGTTGCGACGAATCCGGTTTATTTTTTGAACGAAAGCGATGCACTCGCTCAGGAAGTCCTTCTGGCAATTGGAAATGGTGACAAGCTGTCGGATGAGACGCATACGGTTCTTGAATCCAATCAATTTTATTTGAAAAGCAGGGCTCAGATGGCAGAACTATTCCATGACAGGCCGGATGCACTCGAAAATTCACTACATATTGCCGCACAATGCAATCTTGAAATTCCGTTTCATCGTTCACTGCTGCCTAAGTACCCCACTGAAGATGGAGTCACAGCCGAGGAGATGCTCGAAGTTGTCTGTTTCCAAGGGTTGCGGAAAAGATTTCCTGAGCCATCCATTCAATATGAAGAGCGCCTTCGATACGAATTGGATATAATTACCAAGATGAATTTCAGTGATTACTTTTTAATCGTTTGGGATTTCATGAAATTCGCTAAGGATCACCAAATCCTGACTGGTCCTGGAAGGGGATCGGCCGCCGGATCGATGGTCGCTTATGTGCTGTCGATAACGGATGTCGATCCAATCGAACATTCCTTGCTGTTCGAGCGTTTCCTGAATCCTGAACGTGTCTCGATGCCGGATATCGATATTGATTTTCCGGATAACCGCCGTGAAGAAGTGATTGCCTATGTCGCGAAGAAATATGGGGAACTTCATGTAGCACAAATCATTACATTCGGAACATTAGCTGCCAAGGCTGCTTTAAGGGACACAGGACGTGTTTTCGGCTTGAATTCAAAGGAACAGGAAGCGGTATCGAAAATGATTCCAGGCCGTCTGGGCATCACGCTTCCTGAAGCTTTCAAGGAATCGAAAAGGCTGAGGGAATTCGTTAATGAGAGTGAGATGAATCAAAAACTTTTTCAAACGGCGTTATTGCTTGAAGGGCTGCCTCGCCATGCTTCGACACATGCGGCAGGCGTCGTCATTAGCGACCAGGCACTGACCGAGCATATCCCGATTCAGGGAGGGCATGACGGCATCCATCTTACTCAATATCCAATGGACCTTCTTGAAGAACTGGGACTTCTTAAAATGGATTTTCTGGGGCTTCGCAATTTAACGCTCATCGAAAATATTTTAAAGAACATCCACAAGGGAACGGGGAAAAAACTGGACCTGTCGCATATCCCGATGGATGACCCCGAGACGTTAGCCCTTTTAGGGAGAGGTGAAACAACTGGAGTGTTTCAATTTGAATCGGATGGCATCCGAAAGGTTTTGATCAAGCTGAAACCGAACCGATTCGAGGATATTGTCGCGGTCAATGCCCTCTATCGTCCAGGTCCCATGGAAAACATACCGCTGTTCATCGAGCGAAAACATGGACTGGCTCCCATTGAGTACCTGCACCAGGATTTGAAGGATATCCTTGAGCCTACATACGGAGTCATTGTTTATCAAGAACAGATCATGCAAATTGCCTCTCGCCTCGCCGGATTTTCACTTGGGGAAGCTGACCTGCTCCGTCGTGCCGTTTCGAAGAAGAAAAAGGATGTGCTGGATCAGGAGCGGCAGCATTTTGTGAGCGGCTCTTTGAAACAAGGATATTCCGAAAAAACGGCAGATGAGATTTATTCCTTGATCGTCCGCTTCGCTAATTACGGATTCAACCGTAGCCATGCGGTTGCTTATAGTGTCATTGCTTATCAGCTGGGGTACTTGAAAACCCACCATCCGGAATATTTCATGGCAGCACTAATGACATCGGTAGTGGGGAATGATGAAAAGATTGCCCAATATATCCGTGAGGCAAAAAAGAAAGGGATGACGGTTCTGCCCCCTTCGATTAACCGGAGCGGATACCCGTTTTTACCGGAAAAGGAAGGGATCCGCTATAGTCTTGGAGCCATAAAAGGAATAGGCGGTACGGTTTTAAAAGAAATCTTTGCTGCAAGACGACAAAAGACGTTCGCTGATTTATTCGATTTCTGTTTGCGCGTTTCGGGGAAAATCGTAAATCGAAAAGTGTTGGAGGCGCTTGTGCATTCAGGTGCTTTTGATGAATTCGGTGAAGACCGGGCAACATTATTGGCGAGTTTGGACATAGCGATCAGCCATACGGAATTGGTAAATCCAGATGATGATCTATTCGATATGTTTTCGGATGGCGAGTTTTCACTCAAACCGAAATACAACCGGGTCGAGCCCATTCCTATCGAGCACAAACTCTCATTGGAGAAAAGCGCATTGGGGCTTTATCTATCGAATCATCCCGTGACCAGCTACAGGGAACTATTTCAGTACTTCGGCTGTTTGACCATAGACGAGGCTACCAATAAAAAGGAATCAAAAGTCTTACTTGGCGCATATATTACGTCGGTTAAAACCATAAGGACAAAAAAGGGCGATGTTATGGCCTTTTTGAGCGTCAGTGATGAAGAGGGGGACATTGAGGCGGTCGTTTTTCCCAATGTATATAAAAACCACTCTGCCGACTTGAATCATGGACAACTCGTTATGCTGCAGGGGACATTGGAAGAACGGGATGGAAAAACCCAGCTCCTGACCAGGAACGTATATCCGCTTGAAAAAGTGAAAAGGATGAAAGAGGAACAAAACGGAACGGTTTTCCTGAAAATTGAGGCTGGCAAGCAAACGAAGGACACACTGCAAAAAATAAAAAAAATTTTAATGCAGCATAGCGGCGAAACAAAGGTCATGCTTTTTTACGAGAGGGAAAACCGTTATGTACAGCTATCTTATTGGGATTGGGTCAATCCTACAGATAGTCTGATGCAGGCATTATTTGGTTTAGTCGGAAAAGGTAATGTGGTTTATAAGCGAGAATAACTGTTTTACAACTTAAGCAGTTATGTTATATTGAAAACAGGCCGCTGTGGTCTGACCACTAGATTTCAGCATATATGATATGGGTTACCCAATATGTTTTAGGAGTGAAAATATGTCATTAAGAGAAGAAGCTTTACATATGCATCGCATGAATCAAGGGAAATTAGAAACAGTTTCAAAAGTACCGGTTAGGAATGCAGAAGATTTAAGTCTTGCTTATTCTCCTGGTGTCGCAGAACCATGTAAAGAAATATACGATAAGCCAGAAACCGTTTATGACTATACAATGAAAGGGAACACTGTTGCTGTTATTTCTGATGGAACGGCTGTGTTGGGACTTGGAAACATCGGCCCTGAAGCTGCTTTGCCGGTTATGGAAGGAAAAGCCGTTTTATTTAAAAGTTTCGCTGGAGTGGACTCTTTTCCAATCTGTTTAAAAACGACGGATGTGGATAAAATTGTAGAGACAGTTAAATTACTCGAACCGACATTCGGAGGAGTTAACTTAGAGGACATTGCCGCACCAAATTGTTTTGAAATTGAAGAACGACTTAAGAAAGAAATGAATATCCCTGTTTTTCATGATGATCAGCACGGTACGGCCATTGTAACTGTTGCAGGTCTTGTAAATGCCTTGCGACTTGTGAATAAATCAATCTCAGAAATTAAAGTGGTAGCGAATGGAGCCGGGGCTGCGGGTATTGCTATCATTAAATTGCTTTATAGCTACGGAGTACGTGACATTATTATGTGTGACACGAAGGGCGCCATTTATGAGGGCCGTTCGTCAGGCATGAATGATATAAAAGAACAAGTGGCGAAAGTGACCAATCGTAATAAGATTTCAGGACCTTTGGAAGCGGTCATTCAAGACGCTGATGTATTTGTAGGCGTTTCTGCCGCAGGTGCGTTAACCAAAGAAATGGTTTCATTAATGAATAAGGATGCGATCATTTTCGCGATGGCTAATCCAAATCCGGAAATCATGCCGGAGGATGCGAAAGCAGCGGGTGCCAAGGTTGTTGGAACGGGCCGTTCGGATTTCCCGAATCAGGTCAATAATGTCCTTGCATTCCCGGGAATTTTCCGTGGTGCATTGGATGTACGTGCGACTCATATCAATGAAAAAATGAAGGTTGCTGCTGTAGAGGCCATTGCCAGTTTAATTGAGGAACATGAGTTGAACGAAGACTACGTTATCCCTGCTCCTTTTGATGAGAGGGTAGCGCCTGCAGTTGCGGCTGCTGTTGCCAAGGCAGCGATGGAAACGGGAGTGGCTAGAATTAATATGGATCCCGAGGCAATTAAAGAAAAAACAAGGAAATTAGCGATCATTGGAAAAAGTGAGGAATAATTAATTTGGCAGGTCGGACTTCTTCATCCAAAATTTATCTCGATGTCGTTGAGAGCCTACGTAGCATGATTGAAGCGGAAAGCCTCCTGCCGGGAGATAAAATCCCATCAGAACGGGAGTTATCGGATCGTTTTAATGTTGGTCGTTCCTCTGTACGGGAAGCATTGCGTGCCTTAGAGCTATTAGGATTAATAGAAACAAGGCGTGGTGAAGGAACGTTTATCAGGGATTTCCAGGAGCATAAGCTAGTCGAGCTTCTGGGAACCTTTTTTTTGCAAGATAAAAAAGTACAAGAAGATTTGGCTGAGACGAAAAGGCTGATTGAAATTGACTGTTTACGGATTGTCGCCTTTTTCGCTACAGCTGAGGATATCAAACGATTAATGGTCTGGGTCAAGACGGATGAGTTTCATGATGATGATTTCTTCTTAAGAATTGCCATATTGAATCGCAATCGATTGATGGAACGAATTTGGCGCATTGTCAACAGCTATGCTAGAACATCAGAGATGGTACAGGGTAATGTGAAAAAAGAAGATTATCTGGCACTTCTTACATATTTACTCGAACGGGATGAAGAAAAAGCCATCGAAACGTATCTTATTAGAATTAGAAATATGTCGAAGGACGAGTGACACCTTTTTACACGATACTACTTTAATTTCTGATATAGTTTGTACCAAGTATCAAATAATAGATAATTGGTGGTAAAGGGAGGATTAAGCTTGCTTAAAGAGCTATTTGCGAAGTCTAAGAAGAAATATGCAACGGTTCCTTTAGATCGGGAGAAACAAGATGTACCAGAAGGAATTATGACAAAATGCCCCGGCTGTAAAAAAATCATGTATACAAAAGAATTAGTGAAAAACAATAAAGTCTGTCTGCATTGCGGGTTCCATCATTCGATGTCTTCCCATGAGCGTATCGAATGTTTATTCGACGCCGGCAGTTTTAATGAATTTGATAAAGAAATGATTTCAGTTAACCCACTTGGATTTCCGGATTACTTGGATAAATTGGAAAAGGACAAAAAGAAGGCCAAGATTAATGAGGCCGTTGTTACAGGAGTAGGGAGCATCAATGGGTACCAAGTATCAACAGCCATCATGGATTCCAATTTCCGGATGGGAAGCATGGGCTCCGTTGTTGGTGAAAAAATCACCCGTGCCATTGAACGTGCAGGTGAATTGAAGATTCCGTTTATCATTTTTACGGCATCAGGCGGCGCTCGGATGCAGGAGGGTGTTTTAAGCTTGATGCAGATGGCAAAGACGAGTGCTGCACTCAAGATGTTCAGCAATGAAGGCGGGCTGATCATATCAATGATGACCCATCCTACCACAGGTGGGGTTTCGGCAAGTTTCGCGTCACTTGGTGATATTAATCTAGCCGAACCTGGAGCACTTATTGGTTTTGCGGGACGAAGAATCATTGAACAGACGATTCATGAAGAGCTTCCAGAAGACTTCCAAACATCTGAATTCTTGATGAAGCACGGCCAATTGGATGCGGTTGTCAAACGTACTGAAATGAAAGAAACTTTGACGACGATCCTTAAAATTCATGCCCCGGGTGGTGAATGGTTATGATTTACGAATTAGAGTTCGAGCGTCCCGTTACGGACCTGAGAAATAAGATTAAAGAGCTAAAGGCGATTACGAAGGATGCTGACGTAGACCTTACAGTAGAAATCGAAACGTTGGAAAAGCGCCTAGAGAAGCTGGAAGTGGATATTTATAACCATTTAAAACCGTGGGATCGCGTTCAGATTGCCCGTCATCCAGCCCGTCCGACGACGCTTGATTACATTCCGAGATTATTCAATGACTTCATAGAGTTTCATGGAGATCGTTATTATGGGGATGATGAAGCGATTGTGGCTGGAATCGCAGAGTTTGATGGACTTGCCGTGACTGTCATTGGACATCAAAGAGGTAAGGATACGAAGGAAAACATCCGCCGTAACTTTGGCATGCCCCATCCGGAAGGCTATCGAAAAGCTTTGCGTCTGATGAAACAGGCGGAAAAATTCAATCGTCCGATTATTTGTTTCATTGATACGAAGGGAGCTTTCCCGGGCAAAGCTGCTGAAGAGCGCGGACAAAGTGAAGCCATTGCGAAAAACCTTTTTGAAATGGCAGGGCTTAAGGTGCCGGTCATCAGCATTGTCATTGGTGAAGGTGGAAGCGGCGGTGCATTGGCACTTGGTGTTGGAGACCGAATTTTCATGCTTGAGAATTCAACATATTCGGTAATTTCTCCTGAAGGGGCTGCGGCATTGCTGTGGAAGGATGCTTCTCAGGCTAAGAGGGCTGCGGAATCGATGCAAATCACTGCTCCCGACTTAAACCGTTTAGGAGTCATCGATGAGATCATTCCTGAAGTGAGAGGCGGCGCCCACCGGGATGCAAATTTACAGGCAGAAGCCATCAAGGAAATCCTGAAACGTTCATTCAATGAACTTCTGCCATTGAATAGTGATGACCTTATTAACCAGCGTTACATGAAATTCAAGAAAATCGGTGAATATGAATTTGAAAAACAATCTGAGGGGAAACCTAAGGAAGTTGAACAGCATTCATAATACATTTTGCAAAAAGGAAAAACGTGCTGCCAAGGGCAACACGTTTTTTCAGCCTTTAATGGTGTGCATATGTATTCATTACCGAAACCTGTAAAGAATATGGTTTGTGTATAGTATGTAAACTTTTACACCATTTTACTTCAATTTCTGTAGAGAATCGGTTAGGCTTATTACATCAGGTGAGCATAAGTGTAACAGATACTGCTTATTGAAGCTTGAAAAAGGGTACAATGATATAATGAGCTTAAAATTGATTAGTGCTGTAGAGAGGTGACATTTATGAAAAGAATTGGTGTATTGACTAGTGGAGGAGATTCTCCAGGCATGAATGCGGCAGTCCGGGCGGTTGTCCGTAAAGCAATTTTTCATGAAATGGAGGTCTTCGGGATTTATTATGGATATCAGGGCCTTATAAATGGGAATATAAGGAAACTTGAGCTTGGGTCGGTCGGGGATATCATTCATCGAGGCGGCACAATGTTACATACGGCTCGCTGTCCGGAATTTAAGACAGAGGAAGGCCAGCTGAAAGCGATTGAACAACTGAATAAACTTGGCATCGAGGGCATTGTCATAATAGGTGGCGATGGTTCTTACCGCGGAGCGAAAGCTTTGACTGAAAGGGGCTTCCCTTGTATCGGAGTTCCTGGAACGATTGATAATGACATACCGGGTACGGACTTTACGATTGGTTTCGATACAGCCCTGAATACAGTAATCGACGCTATCGATAAGATTCGGGATACGGCAACTTCTCATGAAAGGACTTATGTGGTTGAAGTAATGGGAAGAAATGCCGGCGATATCGCGCTTTGGGCCGGCCTGGCTGGCGGAGCGGAAACGATCCTTTGTCCTGAATGCGAATATGATATGGAAGATCTGATTGGGAAGCTGAACCGCGGACATGACCGTGGGAAAAAGCATAGTATCATCATTGTAGCTGAAGGTGTTGGAAGTGCTGTTGATATTTCGAGGAAAATTGAGGCGAAAGCAGGATTTGAAACCCGTGTAACGGTTCTCGGCCATGTCCAGCGCGGAGGATCTCCTTCGGCAAATGACCGTGTATTGGCAAGTCGGCTTGGAGCCAAAGCTGTTGAATTGCTTCTTGAAGGCAAAGGGGGCAGGGCTGTTGGAATAGAACAAAATCGACTAGTTGATTATGATATCATCGAAGCCCTTGCTAAACCGCATACAATTGACAAGAAAATGTATGATTTATCTTCTGAGTTATCCATTTAAATCAGTATTGATCAATGATAATAATTGCAGGTATTTAAAAGAAGAGACTTATAACACTACGCCCCCTGTCATTTAAAAGGTGGGCAGGCGGCGATTTTTCCTTAAAGGAGGATGACACATGCGAAAAACCAAGATTGTTTGTACGATTGGCCCCGCAAGTGAAAGTATAGAAAAGCTGGTTCAATTAATAGAAGCGGGGATGAATGTAGCTCGGCTTAACTTTTCACATGGAAATCATGAAGAACATGCCGCTAGAATCCGCAATATCAGGGAAGCGGGTGAAAAAGCGGGTAAACAGGTTGCTATCCTGCTGGATACAAAAGGACCTGAAATACGGACAAATAATATGGAAAATGACTCCATAGAGCTGGTAGCCGGCAATGATGTCATTATTTCCATGAATGAAGTCCTGGGAACACCTGAAAAATTCTCCATTACCTATGAAGGGCTTCTGCATGATGTCCATCCAGGATCTAAAATCCTTTTGGATGATGGATTGATCGGTCTTGAAGTGTTGAAAATAGATGAGGTAAGAAAAGAAATCAGTACCAAAATATTGAATAGCGGTACACTTAAGAACAAAAAAGGCGTGAATGTTCCAGGTGTTTCGGTTAACCTGCCTGGCATAACGGAGAAAGATGAACAGGATATCCTTTTTGGAATCGAACAAGGTATCGACTTTGTTGCTGCCTCATTTGTACGCAGGGCTTCCGATGTACTTGAAGTGCGTGAATTATTGCAGCAGAATGGAGCTGAGCATATTCAAATCATCCCTAAAATTGAAAATCAAGAGGGTGTAGACCGGCTTGATGAAATCTTGGAAGTTTCAGATGGTTTGATGGTAGCCCGTGGCGACCTGGGAGTGGAAATTCCTGCAGAAGAAGTGCCATTAGTCCAAAAACAAATGATCAAAAAATGTAACAATGCCGGGAAACCGGTCATAACGGCTACACAAATGCTCGATTCGATGCAGCGTAACCCAAGGCCGACCCGTGCAGAAGCAAGTGACGTAGCCAATGCCATATTTGATGGAACGGATGCCATCATGCTTTCTGGTGAAACGGCTGCTGGAACCTACCCTGTCGAGGCTGTTCAAACGATGCATAACATTGCTTCACGTGCAGAAACTGCCCTTGATTATCGGGATATATTATCAGTCAGAAGCAAAGTGAACCGTCATAATGTCACGGATGCAATTGGTCAGTCCGTTGCCCACACGGCGCTTAATCTTAATGCCGGAGCAATCATCACCCCTACCGAAAGTGGCCATACGGCAAGGATGATTTCTAAATACCGCCCTAAAGCACCGATCATTGCCGTTACCTCCAATGATCATGTTTCAAGACGGCTTGCACTGGCTTGGGGAGTCTACCCACAGATCGGTCCCAAGGCGACGACTACCGATGAGATGCTTCAAACTGCTATTGATGAAAGCTTGCATTCCGGCTTAGTGTCCCATGGGGATTTAGTCGTCATAACAGCCGGTGTGCCAGTTGGTGAAACAGGTACGACTAACTTGATGAAAATTCATGTGTTAGGGGAGGTTCTTTTGAAGGCTCAAGGAATCGGCAGGAAATCTGCGAAAGGTGAAGTGGTTGTAGCTAAGAATGCCAAGGAAGCTTTGGAAAAAGTGACGGAAGGCTCTGTACTTGTTACAATTGGTTCTGACCGCGATATGATGCCAGCGATTGAAAAGTGTGCAGCATTGATAACGGAAGAAGGCGGTTTGACAAGCCATGCAGCTGTTGTAGGGGTCACATTGGGCATTCCGGTCATCGTTGGGGCGGAAAACGCGACCAAAGTTTTCACGGATGGGCAAAGAATAACGGTCGATGCAGGCCGTGGAGTCATTTATGATGGACATGCCAACGTTTTGTAAAACGAAATTTTGGCTGATTCCGTGCCAATGAGGTAAGATGGATGTACCGCACCAGAAATGGGCTGTGCAGGAGGAATGTAGATGAAATATTTTTTATTGTTTATCATTGCGATGCCGGTCATTGAAATCATTGTCCTATTGCTGTCAGGCAATATGATTGGTTTTTGGCCAACTGTGTTCCTGATTGTAGCCACAGGTTTAATCGGAGCCTATTTGGCTAAACGGCAAGGGATGGAAACATGGAAAAGGGCACAGGAACAGATTCGTTACGGAATGATGCCAGGAAATGAAATCATTGATGGAATCTGTATCTTTATTGGAGCTGCACTGTTGCTGTCCCCTGGGTTCATTTCGGATATCATGGGATTGCTCCTTGTATTTCCGCCAACCCGGAATCTCCTCAAACCGATTGTTATCCGGTTTATCATGAACAGGATGAATAAAGGGAAAGTCACCATCATTCGGCATAAATAATATAAGGCTGCCTAAAAGCTCAAGCTTTTAGGCAGCCTTTTTGGTCTGGAAAAAAGAAGTCTTCAAAAGCAACCAAGGGTTTTTTTCATTGGCAGCCTTTATGGCATTTCACTAAAATTGGACAAAAACATAGGGAGATTAAATGTAATCCGTTTTGCCTGTTTCACCATTAAATGAAGAATTCGGAAGAAAGTGAAGCAATGTATAATAACAGAATTTTTTAACTATTATCCCGCGAAAACATGGATAAATCAGGTTTTTTCATGTGAGAAATTCTTTTTTTGGAAACTTTTTAGAAAAAACTGGTGACAAATTTATACAGTGTGTTATATAATACAAACAGGAAATAAAACAACTGTATTATAACATTAAAGAGTTGGAAAGGATGTGGAGAGGCAACATGATTACGGAAGCAAAAGGCTTACAAATTACGGGCAACATTAAGCCAGGATATGAACAAATACTTACAACGGAGGCTCTTCAATTCATCGAAAGAATTGAACGGCATTTCAGTGAAAGAAGGAGGGAACTTCTGAAACGGCGCAAAAGCGTACAGGAAGAGCTGAATCAAGGCAAGTTGCCTGATTTCCTTGAAGAAACGAAGCATATTCGTGAAAGTGATTGGACGATTGCGCCACTCCCGAATGACTTGCAGGACCGCAGGGTTGAAATAACTGGACCAGTTGATCGTAAGATGATCATTAATGCAATGAACTCAGGTGCCAATGTATTCATGGCTGATTTTGAAGACGCCAACTCACCCACTTGGGAGAATTGCGTGGATGGTCAATTGAATTTGCGCGATGCAATCCGCGGAACCATTTCATTTAAAAATCCAAATGGCAAAGTGTATGAATTGAATGAAAAAAGGGCTGTCCTAAAGGTAAGGCCACGCGGCTGGCATTTGGAGGAAAAACATGTCCTTTTGGATGGACAGCCAATATCAGCCAGCATTTTTGACTTTGGACTGTACTTTTACCACAACGCAAAAGCATTGGTCGAAAAACAAAGCGGTCCATACTTCTACTTACCAAAAATGGAAAGCCACCTAGAAGCAAGATTATGGAATGAAATATTCGTATATGCACAGAACGATCTAAGAATACCGCAAGGAACCATTAAGGCAACGGTCTTGATTGAAACGATACTTGCCGCATTCGAAATGGATGAAATTCTGTACGAGCTTAAAGAACATTCTGCAGGCCTGAACTGCGGCCGCTGGGACTATATCTTCAGTTTCCTGAAAAAGTTCCGTCACTCGGATGATGTTATCTTTCCTGACCGGCTGCAGGTGACGATGACCGTTCCGAATATGAGAGCGTATTCCTTATTGGCAATCAAAACATGCCACACTCGTAATGCTCCGGCAATTGGCGGGATGGCAGCGCAAATTCCAGTTAAAAATGACCCGATTAAGAATGATGAGGCTTTTGCGAAAGTCCGGGCAGATAAGGAACGCGAAGCAAGAGACGGCCATGATGGAACATGGGTTGCCCATCCAGGTATGGTAAGCATCGCAAAAGAGGTTTTTGACCTGCTTGTTCCAAAGCCGAATCAAATTTTCCGAAAACGAGAAGATGTCCTTGTAACAGCGCAAGAGTTGCTGGCTGTGCCCGAAGGAACGATCACGGAGGCAGGATTACGGACGAACATTAACGTCGGCATCCAATATATTGCCTCTTGGTTAAGCGGCAGGGGGGCGGCGCCCATTAATAACTTAATGGAAGATGCAGCAACGGCTGAAATTTCAAGAGCACAAGTCTGGCAATGGATCCGGCATCCAAAAGGCATCCTCGAAGATGGCAGGAAAATAACCGAAGAATTATTCCATCAGATTAAAGAGGAAGAAGTGGAGGTCATTAAATCGGAAGTAGGGGAAGAAGCTTTCAAGTCAGGAAAGTTTGAAGAGTCTACTAAACTATTCGAAGAATTGATTGAAGCGGATGACTTTGCAGATTTCTTAACCAATCCGGCATATGAACAATTATCTTAATATTAAAAATATTAAATATAAATTAGGAGGAAACTATAATGATGAATGAAAGAGCGCAACAATTACAACAAAACTGGGAAAATGACTCACGGTGGACTGGGATTAAACGTCCTTATACGGCGGACGAAGTTATTAAATTAAGAGGTTCCATCGATATTGAACAAACACTGGCACGCCGTGGTTCTGAGAAACTATGGAATCTATTAAATACAGAGGATTTCATCAATGCATTAGGAGCATTGACTGGTAACCAAGCAATGCAACAGGTGAAAGCTGGTTTAAAAGCAATCTACCTAAGCGGCTGGCAAGTTGCGGCAGATGCTAACATCGCAGGGCAAATGTACCCTGACCAAAGTTTATATCCAGCCAACTCCGTGCCGCAAGTGGTTAAACGCATTAATCAGACACTTCAGCGTGCAGACCAAATCAGCTTTGCCGAAGGAAAAGAGGATATCGATTGGTTCGCTCCAATCGTAGCGGATGCTGAAGCCGGCTTTGGCGGTTCCCTTAACGTCTTCGAATTAATGAAAGGCATGATCGAAGCTGGAGCGGCAGGCGTTCACTTTGAAGACCAGCTTTCTTCAGAGAAAAAATGTGGTCACCTAGGCGGTAAAGTTCTTCTGCCAACCCAAACGGCAGTACGTAATTTGGTTTCCGCCCGATTGGCAGCCGACGTAATGGGGACACCGACTATCTTAATTGCCCGTACGGATGCTGATGCTGCAGACTTGATCACCGATGATATCGATCCGGTCGATGCACCTTTCATCACTGGCGAAAGGACTCCGGAAGGGTTCTACCGCACCAACGCGGGCCTTGATCAAGCAATTGCACGCGGCCTTGCTTATGCACCGTATGCCGACCTTATCTGGTGTGAGACTTCTGAACCTAATCTAGCGGATGCTCGCCGCTTTGCCGAAGCGATCCATGCAGAGTTCCCGGGTAAACTCCTTGCTTACAATTGCTCCCCATCATTTAACTGGAAAGCTAAATTAAGTGATGAAGAAATTGCCAGCTACCAAGTTGAATTGGGTAAATTGGGTTATAAGTTCCAATTCGTTACCCTTGCTGGCTTCCACTCATTGAATCATAGCATGTTCAATCTTGCTCTTGGTTATAAAGACCGCGGTATGGCTGCATACTCAGAACTTCAACAAGCAGAGTTCGCCAGTGAACCCGACGGCTATACAGCAACACGCCATCAACGTGAAGTGGGAACTGGTTATTTTGATGAAGTGGCACAAGTCGTTTCTGGTGGAACATCATCCACAACAGCACTTGCAGGTTCTACTGAAACAGAACAATTCGAGACGTCAAAATAAAGGCTTGAAACCAAAAATCCGCCTCGTACCCGAGGCGGATTTTTATATGGAATGGGAGAATGCTATAAGATATAAAGATAAGCTGGATTACTTTATGTGGTTCTCTTTGTATCTTGCCCGATGATGAAAGACCATATGGCCTTAAAGACATTGGCACGCTGAAGTGTATTGAATATGACAAGTACGACAGGTCCTGCAATCAGCCCAAGGAAACCGATCAATTTGAAGCCGATGAACAAGGCGATGAGAGTGGCGAGCGGATCCAAACCAATACTGGAAGAAAGAACTTTTGGCTCTATTAACTGGCGCTGGACAACAACGATTATGTACAGGACGGACAAACCGATTGCAAGACTTGTATTTCCGGCAATGAATTCAAAGATGATCCAAGGAATGAAAATCGTCCCTGTCCCTAAATAGGGAATGATATCGACCAGTCCGCATATCAGGGCAATGGTAATTGAATAATTCACCCTTAAGATGAGAAAGCCGATTAAAATCGTGACAGTCGTCAATGAAACAAGAGTGAATTGTGCACGGATAAAACCAAATAAAGCTCGTTTTAAGTCCCTGAATAAACGCTTGGCACCCGAAAAAATCTTATCAGGCAACACTTTTCCTGTCACAAGGCCAAAGGTATCCCAATCTTTACTGATGAAGAAAGTGCCCAGTAGGGTAAAAAGGAGTGCTGTTGCCGTAGTTGGAAACCATCCGATAATTGTGGGAATGTTCTTCAAGAACGCTTGAATGAAGCCGCTTACTCCGGTAGTGATGGATTCACCGATATTTTGGATATTCTTGAGGACTGTGTCTTGCTGTTCGATATCCAAATTATTGAACATGGCAGCTATTTGATTATATAAAGGGATGACGGTTGAAGTGATGTATGTTTCTATAAAGTCCACGATCGTTTCAATGTGTTGTGGTATGACTCCGGCAAGGTAATTGGTCCCTGAAATGATCTCGGTGACCAGTAAGGTGATTAGACCCGCAAATAAAAGGAAAATGAGCAAAAGGGAAATGAATACAGCCAATCCCCTTGGCAGTCTTCCTTTCTTTTCGAAAAAAGTGACCAGGGGGTTCATCAAGAAAGCGATTATCATGGCAATAATGAATGGGTATGTATACTTAGATAAATAAAACAAGGCAATTCCACCTAAAATTATTCCTCCGACGACCAGTAAAGAACGAATGAAACGATACATATATACTGGATTCAAGACATATCCTCCTTCTATCATAAAGTTTGTATTATAATTGTAACGATGATGGAAAAGAAAGGAAAGATTCTTTCGTCATTCTGCTTAACTTTTTCCCGTTAAAATACATAGCTCCATAAATCGGTCTCCTCTAAAGAAAGAGAGGAGTTTGTTATGTTAAAATAACAAAAAAGAAGAAAGAAGGTGAAGGGAGAATGATCAACGGTCCTGTCGTATTTTTAATTTTACTTGCAGCAATCGGTTGGTTTGGGAAAAATATGTCACTGATCATGGCTGCGGGTTTTCTTTTAAGCATGAAACTGATTGGCCTTGACGCTAAAGTGTTTCCATATTTAGAAGCCAAAGGAATCAACTTGGGCGTTACTATCATCACGATTTCCGTACTCATCCCAATAGCGAATGGGGCGATTGGTTTCAAGGAACTTGGGGACGCCATTAAATCCCCTTATGCCTGGATTGCGCTTGCATCCGGAATAGCGGTTGCACTCATAGCGAAAAATGGGATTACACTCCTGTCACATGATCCGCATATTACTGCGGCTCTTGTTTTTGGGACGATTCTTGCTGTCGCATTATTCAAAGGTGTAGCTGTCGGTCCGTTAATCGGGGCAGGAATTGCTTATTTATGCATGCAGATCTTTAATTTTTTTAAATGAAGCAAGTGGCGGAGGATAAAAGAGCTCGTCAACATTGGGAATGGGAATTTTCTATCTAATGTTTCATTTCTTCTGTTTTGCGACAAATTTTCAAAAAAAATGTGTTGGATTGCATAAAAAAAAGCAGGTGAATATGTTGCTAATTTTTCTAATGAAATAATAATTTTTTCACATTTTAAGTGCTTTTCATTCCCAAAAAAGTGTTTATTGTTTATAATAATCATGTAACTGCTCTGTTTTATTAAAAATGGGATTCAGAATATCATTGATATTTTTGAGGAACCTTAAAAAAAGATGTAGTTATTGAGCAAGCGCTCACTAGGAATAGCTACAAACATTATTTTTAGAATTTCGTATAAAAGATTATCGTACATTTTACTATTGTTGGGGGCATATTCCGTGAACGCTTCAATACAAGATGTATGTCTTCTGCTAAAAAATAGATGGTTGTATTCAGAATAGCTAATTTCCTTGGAAGCGCTATATTTATACGCAATGAGCAAGGGTATAGGGGAA
This sequence comes from Peribacillus sp. YIM B13482, assembly GCF_042787975.1. Classification (NCBI taxonomy): domain Bacteria; kingdom Bacillati; phylum Bacillota; class Bacilli; order Caryophanales; family Bacillaceae; genus Peribacillus; species Peribacillus sp. YIM B13482. The sequence goes on along the minus strand of NZ_JBHZPF010000002.1, from coordinate 146,980 downwards.
TATCTAGGAAAAGGAGAGATTTAGTATGACAGCAACAAAAGGTCTTGAAGGTGTGGTAGCAACAACTTCATCAGTAAGCTCCATTATCGATGACACATTAACGTATTCAGGTTATGACATCGACGATTTGGCTGTAAATGCAACATTCGAGGAAGTAATCTATCTTTTATGGCACGGAGCTCTTCCAAACAAAAGCCAACTAAAGGAATTAACTAAACAACTTGCTGAAAATGCTGCAATTCCAGCAGAAGTGGTTAATCATTTCAAAACATACCCAATCGATAAAGTACATCCAATGGGAGCTCTTCGCACAGCTGTATCTCTTCTTGGTCTTTATGATGAAGAAGCGGATGTAATGAATGAAGACGCTAACTATCGTAAAGCAATCCGCATCCAAGCAAAAATCCCTACATTGGTAACAACTTTCGCTCGCATCCGTCAAGGTAAAGAAGCGGTTGCACCACGTACAGATTTAAGCTTTGCTGCTAACTTCTTATATATGTTAAGTGGTAATGAACCAACGGCAATCGAAGAAGAGGCATTCAACAAAGCATTGGTCCTTCATGCTGACCATGAATTGAACGCTTCCACATTCACTGCACGCGTTTGTGTGGCTACATTATCCGATATCTATTCTGGCGTAACTTCTGCCATCGGCGCTTTAAAAGGCCCACTTCACGGCGGAGCTAACGAACAAGTCATGAAAATGCTTACTGAAATTGGTTCAGTTGATAACGTTGAGCCATATATCAATGAAAAATTAGCCAATAAAGAAAAAATCATGGGCTTTGGCCACCGTGTGTACCGTAAAGGTGATCCACGTGCTAAACACCTTAAAGAAATGTCCCAAAAACTTACTGAACTTACTGGACAACCGCAATATTATGATATGTCCATTAAAATTAATGAAATCGTAACTGGTCAAAAAAATCTTCCGCCAAACGTAGATTTCTATTCTGCTTCCGTATACCATAGTTTAGGTATCGAGCATGACCTATTTACACCAATCTTTGCAGTAAGCCGTGCTTCAGGCTGGATCGCTCATATCCTTGAGCAATATTCAAACAACCGCCTGATCCGTCCGCGTGCAGAGTATGTTGGACCAGGTATGCAAAAATATGTACCGATTGAAGAACGCTAATTAAAAGTTTTTCAAAAATTATTTTTTATTTCATCGATTTTGTAGTAAATTAATAGATGTGAGTAAAAAGGGTTAGTGGTCCTGCCTCGTTTAATGCCGGGCCATCTAACCTTTGAATTTGAATCGGAGGTAAGAGACATGACACAAAGCCAAAAAATCACAGTTACTAACGGTGCTCTTAACGTACCAAACAATCCAATCGTTCCTTATATTGAGGGAGACGGAATCGGTCCTGATATCTGGGCAGCAGCTTCTCGCGTTTTAGACGCAGCAGTTGAAAAAGCTTACAACGGCGAAAAGAAAATCGAATGGAAAGAAGTTTTAGCTGGACAAAAAGCATTTGACCAAACAGGCGAATGGCTTCCACAAGAAACTCTTGATGTCATTAACGAATATCTAATCGCTATTAAAGGACCTCTTACAACTCCAATCGGTGGCGGTATCCGCTCATTGAACGTTGCATTGCGTCAAGTATTGGACTTATTCGTATGTCTTCGTCCAGTACGTTACTTTGATGGTGTGCCTTCACCAGTTAAACGTCCGGAAGACACTGACATGGTCATCTTCCGTGAAAACACTGAAGACATCTATGCTGGTATCGAATATGCAAAAGGTTCTGACGAAGCTAAGAAATTAATCGAATTCCTACAAAATGAATTCGGTGTTAAAAACATTCGTTTCCCTGAAACTTCAGGTATCGGAATTAAACCGATTTCTGAAGAAGGAACAAAACGTCTTGTTCGCTCTGCACTTAACTATGCGATCAAAGAAGGCCGTAAATCATTAACGCTTGTTCATAAAGGTAACATCATGAAATTCACGGAAGGCGCATTTAAAACTTGGGGTTATGAAGTTGCAGAACAAGAATTCGCCGATAAAGTGTTCACATGGAACCAATATGACAAAATTAAAGATGCTGAAGGCACTGAAGCTGCTAACAAAGCACAATCTGCTGCTGAAGCTGAAGGCAAAATCATCGTTAAAGATTCCATTGCTGATATCTTCTTACAACAAATCCTGACTCGTCCTAAAGAGTTTGATGTTGTTGCAACAATGAACTTGAACGGAGATTACATTTCTGATGCATTAGCTGCACAAGTTGGCGGAATCGGTATCGCTCCAGGAGCAAACATCAACTACGAAACTGGACATGCCATTTTCGAAGCAACTCACGGAACGGCTCCTAAATATGCTGGTCTTGATAAAGTTAACCCATCTTCAGTACTTCTTTCAGGCGTTCTTTTACTTGAACACCTTGGATGGAACGAAGCTGCAGACAGCATCACAAAATCAGTGGAACAAACAATTGCTTCTAAAGTCGTTACATACGATTTTGCCCGCCTAATGGAAGGCGCAACAGAAGTTAAATGTTCTGAGTTCGCTGATGAGCTTATCAAAAACCTTAAATAATTTATAAATGCTTTCTGGAAAAGTACCTTAATGGGCTTCTTTTCCAGGGAGCTTTATATATATATGTGCATGAAAATGTTAAAAGTATTCCAAAATATTCACATATTTTAAGGAGGAATTAACATGTCTAAGCGTAAAAAAATCACAGTGGTAGGTGCCGGTTTCACTGGTGCTACAGCAGCATTCCTAGCAGCTCAAAAAGAACTTGGTGATATCGTTTTAGTTGATATTCCGCAAGCTGAAAACCCTACAAAAGGTAAAGCTCTTGATATGGCGGAAGCAGGACCTGTTCTTGGTTTCGACGCTAACATCATCGGTACATCCAACTATTCAGAAACAGCTGATTCCGACGTAGTGATCATCACTGCTGGAATTGCCCGTAAGCCCGGCATGAGCCGTGACGACTTAGTTCAAACTAACCAAAAAGTTATGAAATCAGTAACTAAAGAAGTGGTTAAATATTCCCCTAATACAACAATCATCGTTTTGACTAACCCTGTAGATGCAATGACTTACACTGTTTACAAAGAATCAGGTTTCCCTAAAGAACGCGTTATCGGACAATCGGGTGTTCTTGATACAGCTCGTTTCCGCACTTTCGTAGCTCAAGAATTAAACTTATCCGTTAAAGATGTAACTGGTTTCGTGCTTGGCGGACACGGTGACGATATGGTCCCTCTAGTCCGTTATTCTTATGCTGGCGGAATTCCTTTGGAGACATTGATCCCCCAAGATCGTTTAGAAGCAATCGTGGCTCGTACTCGTACAGGTGGCGGAGAAATCGTAAACCTTCTCGGAAACGGAAGCGCATATTATGCACCGGCTGCATCCCTTGTGGAAATGGCTGAAGCAATCCTTAAAGACCAACGTCGCGTTCTTCCATCCATCGCTTATCTTGAGGGCGAATACGGATTCGAAGGAATCTACCTTGGTGTGCCAACTGTACTAGGTGCAAACGGCATTGAACAAATCATCGAGCTTGAATTGACTGAAGGCGAAAAAGCGGCACTTTCAAAATCAGTTGAATCAGTTAAAGCGGTAATGCAAGTTCTTCAATAAGAGATGGAAAACAATCTCTTGATCAGACTGCCTGGAATATTGGAAGGGAAGGCCGAGGCCATCTTCCATCTCCGGGCAGTCTTTTTATCCGCTTTGGAACAAATCCGGGGGCGATAAGCCCCTGCTTAAGGTAGGAATAACTTTCAATACGTTTTTTTATGTGTAAATTTCATATAATATTCTTTATAATGGAATTGGATGAGTAGACTGAGAATTTGGTCTATGGGGTAATACATAATTCAGGGGGATCTAATGTCAAAGAAAATTCTCGTAGTGGATGATGAACAATCAATAGTTACCTTACTTCAGTACAATTTAGAACAAGCAGGCTATTCGGTGATCACTGCTTTGGATGGAGAACAAGGACTACAGGCTGCTGTGGACATACGCCCCGATTTAGTGGTATTGGATTTGATGCTGCCTAAAATGGATGGGCTTGAAGTATGTAAACAGCTTCGCCAGCAAAAAATCAATATACCGATCTTGATGCTGACTGCTAAGGACGATGAATTTGACAAAGTTCTGGGACTTGAACTTGGAGCGGATGATTATTTAACCAAACCATTTAGTCCGCGGGAGGTAGTAGCACGGATTAAAGCCATATTAAGGAGATCTCAGTTTCAATCGAACGGCAGTGAGTCAGGTAATGATCAGGAAGATGGTCTCTTGAAATTAGGGGAATTGAAAGTATTCCCGGATCGATACGAAGCATTCTTTGATGAACAGCAATTAGAATTAACTCCAAAAGAATTTGAATTACTTTTATACTTGGCGAAGAATAAAGGACGAGTATTGACTAGGGACCAACTGCTCAGTGCGGTATGGAATTATGATTTCGCGGGAGATTCCCGAATCGTCGATGTGCATATTAGCCATCTTCGTGAAAAAATAGAGAAGGATACAAAAAAACCTCTATATATCAAAACGATAAGGGGCTTGGGGTATAAGCTTGAGGAGCCTAAAAAAGAATGACGACCTATCGTAAAAAGCTCTTATATACCCTCATCACGCTGGTGATGGTCGTCCTGATGGCCGTGGGCTTTTTATTGGGGCATTTGTTCAAAAGTTATTATATTACAACTTTCAATGAGCGCATACAGAACGAAACATTCTTCATTTCTACATATATTCAAGAGCATGGGGGGATCGCGTCCTTTTTGGAAGAAGGGAAGACGGCAAAACTGACTCCCCTTTTAGATTCGAACTTAACGATTCTCTCTACGAGTGGGGAAATATTATACGATTCGACATCATCAAATGAAATACTTAAAAGCCATTCCAAGGTCCTTCGCAAAATAACTTTGGAAAAAGGGCTTAAGTATGGGGAAGGGTTTGAGGTGGTTGAAGGGGAGTCGGACCTCCATTTTTATTGGAAGACGGTCGAAAAGGATGGCGAGATTGAAGGTTTTGTCGTCCATAGCAATGAAATAGAGGCCATCGATCAAGTGAATAAACAAATGTGGCAAATATTGATCATTTGTTTAGGGGTTGCCTTGATCATCATTCTCATGCTCGCGAGTAAAATCACTTCATATTATATCCGTCCGATCGAGGAGGCGACGATGGCAGCCATCGAACTGGCAAAAGGGAATTATGGAACTCGGACATTCGGGAGGCAAACTGATGAAACCGGAATGCTGACAACTTCCTTGAACATATTGGCGAGGAATCTTCAGGAAACTGAAATAGCGAGGGAAATGAATCAGGATCGTTTGGAAGTACTTGTTGAAAATATCGGTAGTGGTGTCTTGCTCATAGACAGTAAAGGGTATACCACCTTAATCAACCGGGAATTCAAGAAAAGCTTCCATGTAAACTCCGCTACTTTTTTGTTTCAGGAATATTACTCGGTCATTAAAGATCAGGAAGTGATTGCCATAATCGAAGAGATCTTTCGGACGGAAAAAACGATAAAACGCCAGGTGAGGATACCGCTTGCAATAGAACGTAAGCATTTTGAGATTTACGGGGCTCCCATTATCGGGAATCATGATGAATGGAAGGGGATCCTCCTCATTTTCCATGATATCACCGAATTGAAAAGGCTCGAGCAAATGCGGAAGGATTTCGTGGCTAATGTGTCCCATGAATTGAGAACCCCGATCACTTCTATTAAAGGGTTTTCAGAAACATTGTTAGATGGGGCTTTAAAAGACGAAAAGACCTTAAAGCACTTTTTAACAATTATCTTGAAAGAAAGTGATCGGCTGCAAGAGCTCATTCAGGAGCTTCTGAATTTATCAAAAATGGAGCAGCAGGAATTCGTTTTGAACGCAGGTGTCGTGGATATTACGAAAGTCCTTGGTGAAATACAAGAGATGCTTATTGGGAAGCTGAAGGAAAAAGAAGTATCGCTTGAAATTAAAGCATCACAGGAACCTGCTTTCATTGAAGGGGAATCTGATAGGATCAAACAGGTTTTCATTAATTTGATAACGAACGCATTGACCTATACCCCAAATGGCGGGAGGGTCACCGTGAATATCATGGAGAATGAACAGACGGTTGATATTGCAGTTCAAGATAGCGGGATCGGTATCGAAGAAAAAGAACTGCCGAGAATCTTTGAACGGTTTTACAGGATCGATAAGGCAAGGAGCCGCGATTCAGGAGGAACTGGCATTGGACTGGCAATCGTCAAGCATATAATAGAAGTCCATAAAGGTAAAATCAACGTGGAAAGCACACCTGGAACCGGGACGACTTTTACAGTCACTTTAAATAAAAGCTTAAAAGGAAAGATGTAGCGGGTTTCGTGAATTTACATGTCCTTTACAATTTCTTAAAACGGACTTCATAATGCAGGGGTACAATGTTTGTACAACCCCTCATCCAAGGAGTTAAACATTGACAGAGACCCATAGTCTCTGTCTTTTAATTTTGTCTTATTCCCCGGGAACCATTCCTCTATCCTATTTTCTTAGGAAAATATTTGGTTTTCATGAAACTTTAGGCCCTTTCTTGCGTAAATAAGATATAACGGCAAAGAAGGGGTGATACATATCGTTACCTTAAAAAGGATATATACGATCATAGGACTTGTCTTTCTAATTTTAATTTTGGGTGTAGTTGCGATATCGACCTGGTACACGGTTGATGAATCCGATCAAGCTGTCATAATGACGTTTGGTAAGGTGGAGCAGACGATAACAGAACCAGGACTTCACTTTAAGCTGCCTTGGCCGATTCAATCGGTTGAAAAATTATCGAAAGAAACATTCAGCCTTAAGTTTGGATATAAGGAAGAGGATGGAAAGGTGAAGGATTACCCGAGTGAGACCAAGATGATTACGGGTGATGAAAATATTGTGCTAGCCGACCTAGTTGTTCAGTGGAAAATCACAGACCCTCCAAAATATCTATACAATGCAGATGATCCAGAGAAAATATTATATGATACGACTTCAGCTGCCTTACGGAGCATTATCGGCAGCACGAAAATAGATGATGCACTTACATCCGGTAAAGCGCAAATTGAAGCGGATGTATGGGGATTGCTGTCACAGCTAATGGAGAAATATGATGTCGGAATTTCGATATCTGCGGTTAAACTCCAGGATGTGGAGTTACCGAATGAAGAAGTCCGGAAGGCATTTACCAATGTAACGGATGCCAGGGAAACGGCCAATACGAAAATAAACGAAGCGGATAAATATGAAAATAAACGGATGAATGAAGCGGAAGGGGAAAAAGACGCCATCATATCACAGGCCAATGGGGATAAAGCTGCCCGTACGGAAGCTGCCCGTGGGGATGTAGCGGTCTTTGAAAAATTACTAAGTGAGTATAAGGGCAATAAGGGGATTACGAAGGACCGTCTTGTTATTGAGACCCTTGAAGAAGTATTGCCGAATGCGGAGCTTTATATCATGAATGATGATGGAAACACAATGAAGTACTTGCCGCTTCGCTCGCTTGAAAAAGAGGAAACGAAAAAAATGCCTGCACCTGATGAATCCACTGCTCCAGAAGGAGAAACGGAAAAAGGGAATGCAACGGAAGAAAAAGCGGCGGGGGAAGGGGGCGCTAAACAATGAGTGGGAAAATAATAGATTTCTCTGAGTTGAAAAAAGGTGATTTTCATTGGAGAGGCTACGTGAAAATTGGCATTTTCCTCATTATTTTATTCGCGTTGCTGCTAATCATCTTCACCAATGTATATATCGTCAAAGAGGGCGAATATAAAGTCGTCCGTCAATTCGGTGAAGTGGTAAGAATTGATAAAACCCCGGGTTTGAAGGTAAAAGTGCCATTCATCCAGAGCGTCATGACCTTGCCGAAGTATCAGATGAGTTCTGATGTATCCGAGGCGGAAATCAATACGAAAGATAAAAAGCGGATGCTGATCGACAACTATGCAGTATGGAGAATAGAAGATCCGAAGAAATTGATTACAAATGCAAGGACGCTACAGAATGCCGAAACGAAAATGGAAGAGTTCATCTATTCGGCAGTTCGTTCAGAGCTGGGCCAGCTGAATTATGATGAAATCATTAATGATGAGAAGTCATCCAGGGGAAGTTTAAACGACCGCATAACAGAAAAAGTCAACGAACTGCTCCAAAAGGACAGTTATGGCATCAGCCTGACGGATGTCCGGATAAAGCGGACTGACCTGCCAGCCGAAAATGAAGCATCCGTCTTCAAGAGGATGATTTCAGAGCGGGAATCGAAAGCGCAAGAGTACCTATCCAAAGGTGATGCGAAGAAAAATCGTATCATTGCGGATACTGATCGTAAAGTGAAAGAATTGCTCTCGACTGCAGAAGCTGATGCAGAAGTTATCAGGGCTGAAGGAGAAGGGGAAGCAGCGATAATCTATAATAAGTCGTTTTCCAAAGATCCCGAATTCTATAAACTATACCGGACTCTTGACTCCTACAAAAAAACGATTGGAGATCAAACGGTCATCGTTCTGCCGTCGGATTCCCCATATGCCAGCTTGTTAATGGGAAATACTAAATAATCGCCGTTGCCGTCATTTTTCTTTCCGCTTCTACTCATGGTAGAATAGAGAAAGAAAATGAACGGCTTTTTGCGTTTTTAAATAGAAGCTAAAACTACATAAACCTGTATGACTGGAGGAAGACGGAATTGGATAAAAAGTTAGTACTCATAGATGGAAATAGCATTGCATACCGTGCGTTTTTTGCACTTCCGCTCTTGAATAATGATAAAGGGGTACATACGAATTCCGTTTACGGATTCACCATGATGCTCAACCGCATTCTTGAAGAAGAAAAACCAACGCACATACTTGTTGCATTCGATGCGGGTAAAACGACATTCAGACATGCTTCATTTAAAGAATATAAAGGGGGACGCCAAAAAACGCCGCCTGAATTATCTGAGCAATTTCCTTTCATTCGTGAGCTGCTTGATTGTTTTCAAATAAAAAGGTATGAACTGGAGAACTATGAAGCCGATGATATTATCGGGACGCTATCTTTACAAGCTGAAAAAGATGGTTTTGAGGTGAAGGTCATTTCCGGTGATAAGGATTTAACACAATTATCCTCCCCTAGTACGACGGTTTCCATTACGAAAAAGGGGATTACTGAAATTGAGGAATACACTCCAAAGCATATACATGAAAAATACGGTCTATCCCCCTTTCAGATCATTGATTTAAAAGGGCTGATGGGAGATGCCTCCGACAATATTCCTGGCATACCGGGTGTTGGTGAAAAAACCGCCCTTAAGTTATTGCATCAATTTGAAACGGTGGAAAACCTCCTGCAGTCGATTGATGAGGTAAGCGGACAAAAATTGAAAGAGAAAATAGAGGAACATAAAGACCTGGCTCTATTAAGTAAAGAGCTGGCTACAATAACGAGGGAAGCGCCGCTTGAAGTTTCTGTAAACGAGACCGAGTACAGCGGCATGGATCAGGAACGAGTCATCTCATTCTATAAAGAGCTAGGCTTTTCGACTTTGCTCGATAAATTGGATGTAACGGAAAGTGTACCGCTTGAACAGGAAAAGATAGAGGTTCACACGGGTGAAATGTCAGAAGGAATGTTTGCAGATGAAAGTGCTTTATATGTTGAAACTTTAGAAGATAATTATCATCGTGCAGATATTATAGGGATAGCCATCAGTAATGAACAAGGTCATTTTTACTTCCATGGAGATGATGCTCTGAGTTCCGCGGCATTTAAAACCTGGGCAGAGGATGAAACAAAAAAGAAAACGGTTTTCGATGCGAAGCGTACGGTTGTTGCACTCCGTCATAGAGGCGTCGAAATAAAAGGCATCGATTTTGATGTGTTTTTGGCATCCTATATCCTAGATCCGGCAGAGTCAGTGGATGAAGTGGCCGAAATCACGAAAACACAAGGTACAATCCGTCTTGAGACAGATGATGTTTTTTATGGGAAAGGTGCAAAACGGAAGATTCCTGGGCAAGCTGAATTGAGCGAGCATATCGCCAGAAAATCGAAGGCAATCCTTTCTCTTAAAGAACCGATGATCAATAAACTGCAAGAGTTCGAGCAATATCATCTGTTAACGGAACTGGAGCTGCCTTTGTCGATCATCCTGGCTAATATGGAATGGCAGGGCATCAAGGTGGATATAGGCCGGCTGAAAAACATGGGGCAGGAATTAGCCATTCGCTTAAGAACCATTGAAGCACGAATTTTTGATTTGGCTGGAGAGGCTTTCAATATCAATTCACCTAAACAGCTTGGGGCCATCCTTTTTGAAAAGTTAGAGCTTCCGGTCATGAAGAAAACCAAAACAGGTTATTCCACTTCAGCCGATGTACTGGAAAAACTGGAGAGCCAGCATGATATCGTTAAGGAAATATTACTGTATCGCCAGCTTGGTAAGTTGCAATCCACATATATTGAAGGCTTGCTCAAAGTGGTCAATGCTAAAACGGACAAGGTGCACACCCGGTTCAACCAAGCATTGACCCAAACCGGCCGATTAAGTTCTACAGATCCCAACCTGCAGAACATCCCTATCAGACTGGAAGAAGGCAGGAAAATCAGGCAGGCCTTCATTCCTTCCGAAAAGGATTGGATCATTTTTGCTGCGGACTATTCGCAAATCGAGTTACGCGTGCTGGCGCATATCGCCAATGACAGCGGATTGGTGGAAGCATTCCAAGCCGGGATGGACATCCATACAAGGACAGCGATGGATGTGTTCCATGTAAAGGCGGAGGAAGTCACGTCGAACATGAGGCGCCAAGCAAAAGCCGTCAACTTCGGAATCGTTTATGGTATAAGTGACTACGGGCTATCGCAAAGTCTTGGCATCACGAGAAAAGAAGCTGGAGAGTTCATCGAGAAGTATTTAAGGAGCTTTCCTGGTGTTCAGGAATATATGGAAGAAAGTATACATGAGGCACGTCAAAAAGGGTATAGCACGACTTTGCTGCAAAGAAGGCGCTATATACCTGAGATTACAAGCAGGAATTTCAACATCAGGAGCTTTGCCGAACGGACAGCGATGAACACACCGATTCAAGGCAGTGCCGCGGATATCATCAAGCTTGCGATGATAAATATGAATAAGCGCCTGAAAAGTGAAGGGCTGAAAACGAGAATGCTTCTTCAGGTGCATGATGAATTGATTTTTGAAACTCCTCCCGAGGAACTCGAAATCCTTAAGGTCATCGTTCCGGAGGAAATGGAAAATGCCATTGAATTGAACGTGCCCCTTAAAGTGGATTATGCTTTCGGGCCAACATGGTTTGATGCCAAATAATAAAAGATAGGTGATTGTAATGCCAGAACTTCCAGAAGTGGAAACAGTCAAAAGAACGTTAGAGCAGCTCGTACTTGGAAAAGAGATCAAGGAAGTGTCCGTCTTTTGGCCAAAGATCATTAAAGCGCCTGAGCCTGTCGAACAGTTTCAGGATGCTTTAAGAGGGCAAACGATTCAGAGTATAGGTCGTCGGGGCAAGTTCCTCATTTTCACCTTGGATGATTATTCGATGGTTTCGCATTTAAGGATGGAGGGGAAATACGGGGTGCATCCAAAAGAAGAGCCATACGATAAGCATACACATGTGATCTTCACTTTCACGGATGGCAGTGAGCTTCGGTACAGGGATGTCCGGAAATTCGGAACGATGCACCTGTTTGCCAAAGGAGAAGAGTTTGAGCGGTTGCCGCTGCTGCATTTAGGACCTGAACCGTTATCTGAAGAATTTACTGTCGAGGGGCTAAGTGCGAAATTGGCCAAAACCAACAGGAAAATCAAGCCGGTTCTCCTTGATCAAACGGTTGTCGTTGGAATTGGGAATATATATGTGGACGAGTCATTATTCCGTTCCGGTATCCATCCGGAGAGAATAGCTTCTTCACTATCCTTGCAGGAAATCAAAAAGTTGCATGCGGAAATCATTGCAACATTGGGTGAAGCGGTGGAAAAGGGTGGGAGTACGATTCGTTCATACCTCAACTCTCAAGGGCAAATCGGCATGTTTCAGTTGGAACTGAATGTCTATGGACGAAAGGGTGAGGAATGCAAAACATGCGGCACGCCACTTGAAAAGCTGGTTGTTGCAGGACGCGGCACACATATTTGCCCGTTGTGCCAGCCGCTTATTTAACTAATGTTTTTTAAAAACACATCGGATGGGCTCCTACCATATACTAGGGTAGCAACGAGAAGGGAAGGAGTAATATTCCGATGTGGCTACAAATTATTTTTCTTGCTTTTGCAGTTAGTATTGACGGATTTGGCGTAGGTTTGACTTTTGGTATGCGGAAGATGAAAATCCCCTTAAAGTCAATAGCGGTCATTTCATTTTGTTCTGCTTTGAGTTTAGGCATAGCGATGGTCATCGGTCAATTCATCAGTCAGCTCATATCTATCGGGGCGGCTGAAAAAACCGGGGGCATCATCCTCATCTTTCTTGGTGCCTGGATGGTATACCAATACTTTAGGCCTGACAAAGATTTGAAAGATGATAGATATCATGAAAAGATCATCTTTAATTTTGAAATTAAATCACTTGGGGTAGCCATTAATATTTTACAAAAACCATTGAATGCCGATTTTGATAAATCAGGTACGATTACGGGTGTTGAAGCGCTTGTCTTGGGGTTTGCACTTTCACTGGATGCGTTCGGGGCTGGAGTCGGAGCAGCCATGATCGGGATTTCACCGATTATCCTCGCAGTATGCATCGCTGTTATGAGTTCAATTTTCATTTGGAGCGGACTGCAAAGCGGGAAATTGCTTTCGAATAATAAAGTTGTCCAGCATTTAACCTTTCTTCCAGGTGTACTATTAATTATAATCGGCTTATTCAAGTTATGATACATGGTTTAAAAGGGGGAGCATATGGGACAAATCATCGGAATCACTGGAGGCATCGCCAGCGGGAAAAGCAGTGTCAGCCTCTATTTACAGGAACTCGGATTCACGATTGTAGATGCAGATCTGGCTTCCCGTGCTGTCGTTGAGCCAGGTGAAGACGCCTATCATCAAGTTGTGGAGGCGTTTGGAGAAGATATCTTATTGGCGGATGGGAATATAGATCGCGTAAAGCTGGGGTCGATAATATTCCATGATCAGGAAAAGAGATTGCTATTGAATGGCATCGTTCACCCTGCCGTCAGGAATTGGATGCGCCTCAAAACGGAAGAGGCACTCGCTGCAGGGGAAGAAACGGTATTCATGGATATTCCGCTCTTATTTGAAAGTAAGCTGACATTCATGGTGGAAAAGACGCTTTTGATATATGTCGATGAACAAGTTCAATTGGAACGTTTAATGAACAGGAATGGTCTATCTGAGAAGGATGCGCTTGCCAGGATCCATTCTCAGATGCCCTTGGCTGATAAAAAGGCTTTAGCGGATGCCGTCATCGATAATAATGGGGACATTAAGGAAACGAAGAAGCAGGTGAAGGCCCTGCTTAGCGAATGGCATGTCATATAGTTGTGATAAAAGGAAGAAATCTTCGGGTTTCTTCCTTTTGTGTTGAAAAAATAAAACAATCCGCATTTTTATTAGCACATTTCAATCTAATTATGTTATACTAATTACATGTGAGAGGTAATAAGTATAACATTAATATTTTCAGGAGGGTCCGAACAATGAATTCAAGAATAGCAATTAACGGATTTGGGAGAATTGGAAGAATGGTTTTCCGAAAGGCCATATTAGATGAGGGTTTGGACATTGTTGCCATTAATGCAAGCTATCCTGCTGAAACTTTAGCACACTTACTAAAGTATGATACGATACATGGTAAATTCGACGGTATCATTATAGCGGAAGATGATTCACTTGTAGTGAATGGCCGCCGAGTACAATTGATAAATAACCGCGATCCAAAGCTATTGCCTTGGAAAGAGATGAACATAGATATTGTAATTGAAGCTACTGGAAAATTCAATGATCGTTCTAAAGCGGCTCTTCATTTAGAGGCAGGGGCAAAAAGGGTGATTTTATCAGCACCAGGTAAAAATGAAGACGTTACCATTGTCATGGGCGTCAATCAGGAAGTTCTGGAAATTGACAAGCATTTTGTCATATCCAATGCATCTTGTACAACTAACTGTCTTGGACCGGTTGCAAAAGTGCTTGATGAGAAATTCGGCATTAACAATGGTTTAATGACAACGATACATTCTTATACAAATGATCAAAATAATATCGACAACCCGCACAAAGACTTAAGACGTGCTCGTGCCGCTGCGGAAAGCATCATTCCTACGACCACAGGAGCTGCAAAAGCGATCTCATTGGTGTTGCCTCAATTAAAAGGCAAGCTTCACGGAATGGCGATACGCGTACCGACACCTAATGTGTCCCTAGTCGACCTTGTTGTGGATTTAAACTGTGATGTCACGATTGATGAAGTGAATCAAGCGTTCATCGACGCTTCAGAAAATGAACTTAAAGGAATCATGGAATTCACGATGGAACCTTTGGTTTCCAGTGATTTCAAAACTAATCCTCACTCTGCCATCATCGATGGTTTGACAACGATGATGATTGGTGACAGGAAAGTTAAAGTCCTGGCTTGGTATGATAATGAGTGGGGTTACTCCAACCGGGTAGTGGACCTTGTAAAATTAGTTGCATCCGAGTTGAAAAAAACCTCCGAAGTTGAATTATCAGTAAAATAATGAAAAAATCGAGCCTGCTAAATTTTTTAGCGGGCCCAGTTTGTAGACAAAAAGGTTTCGGAATGGTCACATTCCGAAACCTTTTTGATTTTTTATTGGATTTGAAGCAGTTAGAGAGAATAGTGACCCAGCGCATACCATGCTTTTCCTTTGCATCTGCGGAAACTCTCCTGGTTTTCGAACTTTCTGGAATTCACTGGTTCAACCAGAGGCTCTAAGATATGACGATCATGCGTATCGTCCCCGACAAAAATGCATTGAAGTTCGATGCTGCATGAAACGAATAGGCAAACTTGTTTTGTTCGTTCATCTTTCACATAGTAGCTACTCTTCAGGATTAGTTGAACTGTCCTTAATCCCCTTGTTCTCTGCCTTAAATAGACTATAGGTAAAAGGATTCTATCTTAAAACAAAGTTGATTGGAGCGGGTGTTCGAGGCTCCTTTCGGGAAAAGCGCGTCAAAGGGAGACCCCACAGGCGCAATGGCGGACCGCCCGCGGAAAGCGAGTGCCCCACGTTCCAATAAACGGCCAAATATTAAAAACATAAAAAACAGTAGACAAACTCAATTATTATCGAGTTTGTCTATCTGCTAAATTTTTTTAGCAGACTATTTTTAATTCATTGATCATCAATTTCTGGCTGCCTTATGGCGCTGAATAAACACACGAAAACAGAATTTGCCCCACATTGGGACCTCCCCCATATCTTTATTACATAAAAAGTTTATCTATCCAAAAATTCAATTTGGAGTTGCAAAAAAAATTTAAACCATATATACTATGAATCGTGAACTTCTTCAAAAGCGGTTTGCATGATGGCTACTTAAAGGGTTAGGACCTCTTTGGACTAACTTTCCCCCGTGGTAGTTATCAGACTTATTTTTTAATCATGGTAAGGGGGAAGCTTAATATGGAAACTGCTTACACTATGGAAACTATGGGTAGACATGTAATTTCTGAACTTTGGGGTTGTGACTTTGAGAAACTGAACAATATCGATTTGATTGAAAAGATTTTTGTTGATGCTGCTTTAAAATCAGGTGCAGAGGTACGAGAAGTTGCCTTTCACAAGTTTGCTCCACAAGGAGTTAGTGGGGTTGTCATCATTTCTGAATCACACTTAACGATTCACAGTTTTCCTGAACACGGCTATGCCAGCATTGATGTCTATACATGCGGTAACTTGGATCCGAATATTGCGGCAGATTATATTGCAGAAGCTTTGAATGCGCAAACACGCGAGAACATAGAATTACCACGTGGATTAGGTCCTGTACAAATGAAAAAAGCCAATATAAGTGCCCTATAAAAAACACGTATACACAGAGATGCCATGGGTGCATCTCTTTTTTAATGCAATGAATCAGATCTTGCTTCAATTTATAAGGGGAAGTATCCCAGTGCACAAAGACTTTGATAACGGTGCTTCTAGTGCGTGACAAAAAGTGCCTGCTGCTGGAAGTTACACTTTTTACTTGTACTGGCCGTTCCTTTTAATATAAGATTAAGATAGAAAAGTAATTCCTTGGGGAACATTTAGATAGGGGAGTCCTACATAAAATACGGAGCTGATAATGATGAAATGCCCATCATGTCAATATAACGGAACAAGAGTGCTCGATTCCAGGCCAGTCGATGAAAGTAAATCGATTCGACGACGCCGTGAATGTGAGGCATGTGGTTTTCGATTCACGACATTTGAAAAGGTGGAGGAAACACCGCTCATTGTAGTGAAAAAAGGCGGTACACGGGAAGAGTTCAGTCGTGATAAAATCCTGCGTGGCTTAATCAGGGCTTGCGAAAAACGTCCGGTTCCCTTGAAAGAACTAGAGCAAATTACCAGTTATGTAGAAAAAGAACTACGCAACCAGGGCATATCGGAAGTGAAAAGCGACAGTGTCGGCGAAATGGTGATGGACAAGCTGGCAGAAGTCGATGAGGTTGCCTATGTTAGATTCGCATCCGTCTATCGACAATTTAAAGATATCAATGTCTTTATCGATGAATTGAAAGATTTAATAAATAAAGAAAGAAAGTAGAGCTGAAGATTTACTTTGGCTCTTTTTTCACTACATCTTTTGAAAGGTTTGAATGGAGATGTCAATGCATTGGCAAGAATTGCTCCCAGCTGATTCATATTTGGTCTCATCTGCGGGGCTGCTTCATGATTATGATCGGAAAATACTTACCCGACTTTATCAACCTCTTATTGGACCTATCTGTATTAGCCTATATATGACGTTATGGAGTGAGTTGGAGGAAAACAGGCTATGGTCGGAAACCTCCTCACATTATCAATTAATGAATACAATCGGCCTTAAGTTAGGTGATATTTACGAAGCCCGGCTTTTACTTGAGGGAATCGGTTTGTTGAATGTATATAAGAAATCGAAAAATGAGACAAAGGAATTTATCTATGAGATAAATCCGCCGCTTTCCCCCCAACAGTTCTTCACGGATGGAATGCTGAATATTTATTTATACAAAAAGATCGGTAAAGCACAATTCAACCGGTTAAAGAGATTCTTTTGTGATGATCATATCTTAACGGATCAATATGAAGGTGTGACTAAATCTTTTGCGGAGGTATTCTCATCAGATCATTTGGACTCTTTATATGTAACGGATGAAGCAAAAAACGAATGGAACCCCATTCCTGATCAGCAATATATCGACCGGACGGATGGCGTCGAGCCTTCGGGATTTGACAACTTATTCGATTTTGAACTTTTATTAGCCGGGATGAAATCTTCGATCGTACCGAAAAAGGCCTTTACCCCGAAAATTAAAAGTACGATTGCCAAACTTGCTTTTTTATATGGCATTGATCCGCTTGAAATGCAAAAACTAGTAATGGATGCCGTTTCATTGGATGATGAGATCGATGAGGAAATGCTCAGGAAGGCGGCAAGGGACTGGTATCAGATCGAACGGCAGGCAGACATGCCTTCCCTGGTCAATCGGGTGCAGCCGATTCGTGAACGGACCCAAAAAGAAGAACCGAAAACACAGGAACAAGAGCTAATCCGGCATTTGGAGACGATATCCCCACGGGAGCGGCTAATGCAATTGTCCGGCGGCGCAGAGCCATCAAGCGGTGATTTGAAAGTGGTGGAGGGCGTGATGATCAACCAAAAGCTGAATCCTGGTGTCGTCAATGTCTTGATTGAATATGTCATGCTCAAAACGGATATGAAGTTCACGAAGGGCTATGTGGAAAAATTGGCAGGCCATTGGGCACGGCTGAAGGTCTCCACCGTCATCGAGGCGATGGAACTAGCTAAAAATGAACACCGGAAATATCAGGACTGGGCTCAAGGGAGCAGGAATGCTGCGAAGGGCGGCCGGAAAAAGACGATACGGGAAGAAGTGGTTCCGGAGTGGCTTGAGAAAAAAGAAGAAGCACAGCAAGAGCAGAATGCGGATCAGCCCGAATTGAATGCCCAGAAACGTGAGCTTCAGGAAAAATGGAAGCAGTGGAAAGCAGGAGGTGAAATGAACGATGGAAAAGATTAATAGATCCCTGAATAAATTGGCCAATACAAACCAATTTCAACAGCGTTATGAAAAGCTGAAACAGGAGATTTTTGAAGATGAACAGGTGCGGTTATTTTTGAATGCCAACAGTTCGACGGTCACGGAAGACATGATCGAAAAAAACTTGGGGAAGCTTTATGAGTTCACTTCACAAAGCAATAAGTGCGATAAATGTCCAAGCTTGGACGGCTGCATCAATATGATGCAGGGGTATTATCCCAAATTGGTCGTTCAAGGGAAGGCCCTGAATCTGCATTATGAAATCTGCCCGCGGAAATTGGCAGAGGATGAAAAGCGGAAACGTGAAAAATTGATCCGCAGCCTTTACGTGCCGAAGGATATTTTAAAGGCGACCATTGATGACTTCACTCAAACGGATGATCAAAACAAACGCTTAGGTGTTTTAAGTAAAGCGATGTCGTTCATTATGGAGTATGAACCAGGCAAAAGGCAAAAAGGCTTATATATATATGGTAAATTCGGTGTTGGGAAAACGTATTTATTAGGTGCGATTGCCAATGAACTTGCAGAAAGGCAAATTTCCTCCCTTATTGTCTATGTACCTGACTACTTGAGGGAACTTAAGGGTTCGATAGGTGACAATACGGTCAATGAAAAAATTGAGATGGTGAAAACGGCACCGATCCTCATGCTGGATGATATTGGAGCGGAGTCCATGACAAGCTGGGGACGCGATGAGGTTTTTGGCCCGATTTTGCAATTTAGAATGCTGGAAAACCTTCCGACGTTTTTCACTTCGAATTTTGACATGAATGGCCTGGAGAATCACCTGACCTTTTCACAGCGTGGTGAAAAGGAAGAAGTGAAGGCGGCCAGGGTACTGGAAAGAATTCAATATTTAGCGGAGCCGGTCAAGCTTGATGGCGTGAATCGGAGAAGATGAAGAAAAGTGGTCTCTTAATGGAGGTCACTTTTTTCTTCTTACAAGGTCCATCCCACTTCTAAACACGTCCCCATCCCCATATACATGAAAAAAGAAGCAAGGGGGAAGGGGGGATGTCGTAGTGCAAATTTCGTTTCAAAACGATTCAGAGGCATTGAAATTACTGGATTTCGTTTCTGTCCATCCACTGGGGGCAGAATTTCAAGCATACATTCGATTTCTTCCGCAACAAGGCATGCATGTGGATATGACGGAGTCTTCAGGTGATAAGTGGCTAATTCTGCTTCGTGATGCATTTCATTCTTTTTTATTGGAAGAAAAGACGCTTCCTGTTCTGGAGCAAATAATAGTCGGTAAATTTTTTTATCGGGAACGGGAAGAAATAGAAGCCATCATTGAAATTGCATCATCAATCATCGAGGTGGAAAGAGCCAGGAATCAAGAGGAAGCATTCAGTACGGAGAAACGATTGATTGAGGAAGGACTTCAAAGCATCTTGGCTGGAAAGGTATCTTTTTCATTCGATTCTTTTACGACCTTCCGTTTAAAATCATTTCAGCAAACTTTGGAAAAGTATGTCGTCAAGGCGATTGATGAATATAAGCTAGAACAGGACTATCAAAATTTCATTGCCACTCTCCGTGATTGCCTTCATGGGCAGGAGTCGAAATTAAGAAAGCTTCACTTGGTCAACCGGGATGGTTTTCATTTCTATGATCAGAAATTCAGCAAACTCGACCGTCCAAAAATCAATAGTATGATCGACAGGAGGCTTCTTGCCAAAAGTTCACTTTTTCTCGATACGGTGATACTTGCCCCGCTTTTATCGATTGCTCCTGAAAACTTGTGCATCTATACCGATGACAAGGAAGAAGGGCTGATTCAGACCATTTCAAGGATTTTCGAAGAACGGGCGACCGTCCTGCCGCTTTCGTCCTTTTCAAATGCATTTGAATAATCTTTCTTCGTAAAAAGAAAATTAACCTTGATTTTCACTGTATAACAAATTATAATTTCCTACATACTATTAAAAAACTAAAAGTTATGATGAGGACAAGGGTATTCTAGTCGCCGATTATCAGAGAGGGGAGCCAACAGGCTGTAAGCTTCCTATTCGCATGGAACACTTACCACCTTTAAACTTCGGCTCGGAAAGCAGGCATTTTGCGAATATGAGCTGACGGGAAGCTGCCGTTACCAAGTTACAAGTGCCGTTTTGCCGTGAAAAGCAAGATGGAACGAGGGTGGAACCGCGGGTTAATGATATTTATTACTAAGCTCGTCCCTGTTTTATACAGGGGCGGGCTTTTTGTGTTGTAATGGAATCAAAAACCCTTAATTTGTTTGAACAATAAGAAGGAGTGAAACGGAATGTCTGAATTACTGAAAATATCTTTTCCTGACGGAGCTGTCAAGGAGTTTGCTAAAGGCACAACAACTGAAGAAATCGCTGCATCCATCAGTCCTGGTTTAAGGAAAAAATCCATTGCTGGAAAATTCAATGGTGAATTATATGATTTGAAACGCCCGATTGAACAAGACGGCACAATCGAAATCGTAACACAGGACGTAGCGGATGCTCTTGAAATATTGCGTCACAGTACAGCACACTTGATGGCACAAGCGATCAAACGTTTGTACAAAAACGCCAAATTCGGTGTAGGGCCAGTCATTGAGGGCGGTTTTTACTACGATATGGATCTGGAGGAATCATTGACTCCTGAAGACCTGCCATTGATTGAAAAAGAAATGAAGAAAATCGTCAACGAAAACTTGGAAATTTCCCGCATCGAAGTGAGTCGTGATGAGGCCATTTCCCGTTTTAAAGAAATAGGCGACGAGTATAAACTGGAGTTGATCGATGCGATTCCAGCCGATCAGCAAGTAACGCTCTATGAGCAAGGGGAATTCTTTGACCTTTGCCGTGGAATTCACGTTCCATCAACCGGAAAAATCAAAGAATTTAAGCTATTGAGCATCGCTGGTGCATACTGGAGAGGCGATAGCAAAAACAAAATGCTTCAGCGCATTTACGGAACGGCTTTCTATAAAAAAGAAGATTTAGCCGAACACCTGCGTTTCCTCGAAGAAGCGAAGGAACGTGACCACCGTAAAATCGGTAAAGAATTGAACTTGTTCATGAGCTCACAAAAAGTGGGACAAGGATTGCCGATGTGGTTGCCAAAAGGCGCGACCATCCGCCGGACAATCGAAAGGTATATCGTGGATAAGGAAGAACGCCTTGGTTACGACCATGTCTACACACCTGTAATGGGAAGCGTGGACCTTTATAAAACTTCTGGACACTGGGATCATTACCAGGACGGCATGTTCCCTGTCATGGAAATGGAAAACGAACAGCTTGTCCTGCGTCCGATGAACTGTCCGCATCACATGATGGTCTATAAAAACAGTATCCACAGCTACCGCGAACTGCCAATCCGGATTGCCGAGCTTGGTTTGATGCACCGCTATGAAATGTCAGGTGCCCTTTCCGGCCTTCAACGTGTACGTGGGATGACATTGAATGACGCGCACATATTCGTCCGTCCAGATCAAATCAAAGAAGAGTTCAAGCGTGTTGTGAACCTGGTTCAGGAAGTATATAAAGATTTCGATATCAAGGATTATTCATTCCGTCTGTCATATCGCGATCCGCAGGATACAGAAAAATATTTCGATGATGATTCCATGTGGGAAAAAGCACAAAGCATGTTAAAAGGTGCTATGGATGAACTTGGTCTTGATTATTTTGAAGCGGAAGGTGAAGCGGCATTCTACGGTCCTAAGCTTGATGTCCAGGTTCGTACTGCCTTAGGGAAAGATGAAACGCTTTCCACTGTTCAGCTTGACTTTTTGCTCCCTGAACGTTTTGATCTTAATTATGTCGGTGAAGACGGCAAGCAGCACCGTCCGGTTGTAATCCACCGCGGGGTCGTTTCCACAATGGAACGTTTCGTCGCTTACTTGATCGAAGAATACAAGGGAGCATTCCCGACTTGGCTGGCACCTATCCAAGCACAAGTGATTCCGGTCTCACCTGAAGTGCACCTGGATTATGCGAAAGAAGTGCAGGAAAAACTTAAAGCGCAAGGCATTCGTGTCAACCTGGATACACGTGACGAGAAAATCGGTTATAAAATCCGTGAAGCACAAATGCAAAAAATCCCGTATATGCTGGTTGTTGGAGACAATGAAGCCAAAGAAGGCAGTGTGAATGTACGAAAATACGGTGAACAAAAATCGGAAACAATCGCTTTTGAAGATTTTGTTGCGGCGATTAAAGCGGAAGTAAGCCGTTAACAGCAAAAGGGGGGCACATATCGTTGTGTCCCTCTTTTTAATTAAGGCATGATAAAATGAAACCATCATGTGAATATATGTCCGGCAATGAAAAGGAGGGTCAGCATGAAAAAGAAATTTTCTTATCTATTTGGGCCAACATTCCTTGCCATCATCATCTTATTGTTATTGGATGGTTATCGGCAATATGCGATTGTCCCGGTCCTGATTTTTTGGATAGCTCTATATTCTTGGGACACCATTGAGAAAAGGAAAAAGGCGAAAGAAAACTCTTAACATTTGATGGTTCTATCCGTATGGCCTGTAAAAAAAGAGGGAGTGGAAGAGATGGAAATTCGAAAGGCTACGGGGCAAGATGCAGGGAAATTGGCAGCTCTGATCAATCATGTTGAAGATTCCGGGTTCATGTTGTACAACCCGGGGGAAAGAAAAGCAACGGAGAGTAAATTGGAGAGGCAAATCGAGCAAATTGAAAATAACCCCCGCTCCGTTTTCCTCGTTGCAGCAAGCGGCGACGACTTGATAGGGTATCTCATCTTATTGGGCAATAATCTTAGCAGAACAAAGCATTCTGCCATAATTGTTATCGGCATCTCCGAACAAGAGAGAGGAAAAGGAGTCGGTACGAAGCTGTTTCAACAAATGGAGGAGCAAGCACTTGAATATGAAATCCGGCGCCTTGAATTGACCGTTATTGCCAACAATGAACCGGCACTTTCCCTTTATAAAAAGATGGGTTTTGAACTAGAAGGAACGAAACGGGACTCATTATTTTTCGATGAAAGCTATCATGACGAATACTATTTGTCTAAATTACTTTAAAAAACGTATTGTCAAATAACAGAATGTCTGATAATATTAATTTTGTTGTGAAAAACGTATAAAATAGCATTTGACAAGTCATCAGTGTTTATGATATATTTCTAAAGTGAATTGAATACGTGTTTGAGGAAAAGAAGAAGCACCCGCTTCTCACCTGGTTGACGCAAGCAATGCAGTTAACAGGTCATGATTTGATTATTTGGATCTTTCTGAATGAGTCTATCAGTGTGGGTGCAGCATGCATCCACACTTTTTTATTATGATTAAATCCTGTAAGCGAGTTGTGAGCGTGACCGAATTGATTCAAATATTCGTATTCGCCAATATCTTTGGAGGTGGCTAACTATTAGTAAAGACGCGATGGTAAACGAGGGCATCCGAGCCCGTGAAGTTCGTCTTATTGACCAAAACGGAGAACAACTTGGAATTAAAACGAAATTCGAAGCATTGGAAATTGCCGCTCGTGTAAATCTTGATCTAGTTTTAGTTGCTGCAAATGCAAAGCCTCCGGTAGCCCGGATCATGGACTACGGAAAACACCGCTTCGAGCAGCAAAAGAAAGACAAGGAAGCACGTAAAAATCAAAAGGTCATCAGTCTTAAAGAGGTTCGTTTGAGCCCGACGATTGAAGAACATGATTTCAATACGAAGCTTCGCAACGGTATTAAATTCCTTGAAAAAGGCGATAAGGTAAAAGCTTCTATCCGATTCAAAGGACGTGCCATTACACATAAGGAAATTGGTCAACGTGTACTCGTTCGTTTTTCTGAAGCATGTAAAGAAGTGGCTACAATCGAGCAACATCCAAAAATGGACGGACGCAGCATGTTCATTATCTTAGCACCAAAAGCTGAAAAGTAATTGTAAAGTAATTTGTAATGAGGAGGAATACCTTATGCCTAAAATGAAAACTCACCGCGGATCTGCTAAACGTTTCAAAAAGACTGGATCCGGCAAACTTAAGCGTTCTAACGCTTACACAAGCCATTTATTTGCTAACAAATCTACTAAGCAAAAGCGTAAGCTTCGCAAAGCTAGCCTTGTAAGCAAAGGTGACTTCAAACGTATTCGTCATATGCTAGACAATATTAAATAAGTTCGATTTATCGAGTTAAATAGGAGGGAAATAACATGCCACGTGTAAAAGGCGGTACTGTTACTCGCAAACGTCGTAAAAAGGTAATAAAATTAGCTAAAGGTTACTATGGCGCGAAACATATTCTTTTCAAAGTAGCTAACCAACAAGTAATGAAGTCAGGAAACTATGCTTTCCGTGACCGTCGTCAGAAAAAACGTGATTTCCGCAAACTTTGGATCACTCGTATCAACGCTGCAGCACGCATCAACGGTCTTTCTTACAGCCGTTTAATGCATGGTCTAAAGCTTGCTGGTATCGAAGTGAACCGCAAAATGCTTGCAGATCTTGCTGTTGCTGACGAACAAGCTTTTGCTCAATTAGCAACTGCTGCTAAACAACAATTAGACAAATAAGTCTCACTGATATCAGCCACTCTCTTTTCAAGAGGGTGGCTTTTTACATAGTTAAAGGAGGAGATGAGGATGCAAGTAGCATGGTTCATTGTAGCTTATGTGATCATCACGAACATCATCGGTTTTGCCATAATGGGAGTAGACAAAAGGAAAGCGCGTAATCGGGAATACCGGATCAGCGAAAAGACACTTTGGTTTTGGGCGGTTATAGGTGGAGGAACAGGGTCATTTCTGGGGATGAAGCATTTCCGCCATAAGACGAAGCATGCCGCTTTCAAGTGGGGCCTGCCGATATTGATGATTATTCAAATAGGCTTATTGATTAAGATATTCATACAATGGTAATATGTAGCCCGTATGATGTATATGCTTGTAGAAGCAGCAAAGAGTAGCTGGAGGGAGAGCATGAATGATAAACTGACACTTGTGATGAGCTACGTTCAATCTGGCAGCGTGTTTGCACCGTTGATATTTATCACTTTTCATCTATTAAGGCAATTTTTATTCATTCCCGTCATTGTAGTTTGCATGTCCGGCGGAGTTTTATTCGGGGCAGCTTTAGGAACCATATATTCCGTAATCGGTTTGACGTTGTCCAGTATGGCCTTTTATTTCGTGATCGGCAAATTTCCGAAAACAAAGGATAAGCTGCTGCGCCTTAAGAATAAGCTGTTTGGAAACCGAAAGCTAAACAGCCGGCAAATTGCAGTACTGAGACTAATACCATTCATACATTTTTATCTTTTGTCGCTTTGCTTATTGGAATCCAATAAAGGATTGAAAAACTATTTTTATCTATCCTTCATGACTAATATCCCCGTAGCCTTCGTATACACGGTTTTTGGCCACTATATTGCAGATTTCAGTCCGACTCTGATCGTCATTATTTTATTATCATTGACCTTATTGCTATATTTATTGAGGGAGAAGCAGACGGTCGTACCATGGAAGGAATTTTTCCGTTCACATGATTAATATGGAGCCTTGAGTTCGTTTCTCAAGGCTCTTCATAACGCGCGGTATTTTTCACTATTCCAAAAATTCCTTAACTGGGCTTTTCCAATCAATGACGGCATCCGGATATTGTTTTTTTATGGCTGCCTCGATTTTTAAAAAGTCATTTCGCTTCAAGCCTTTCAGGCCTGCCACTTTTTTCGGCCATATGAAGATGGAGATGACTTCAAAGGAGCGTTCCGTCGTACCTAAATACTTTTCCCCTTCAAACATCACCCCGTTGTATGTCAGTAAAAAATTCTTTCGTATATTGGCTGTATCATCGAGCAAAAAGAATTTTTTCTGTTCATGTGCCAGCTCTAATTTTCTTTTCGGATTAAATAGGTATTTGATGACTGTATATATTAAGAAGATGATGAGAGCCAAAATAATGAACCGCATGATCAATACCATGGAGCTACCTCCCTAAACAGAGTGATTCCCTTCATTTACGTATGGGTTTTTAATAAGTTTCATTTATTTGATATAATTTAAAGGAAGACGATAGAAAGTAGTGATGATAATGAACATAGGTAAATTATTGGACATGCAGGCGGCTTTAGATGAGCATATACAATCCAAGCATGATTTGGGTGCTGAAGACTTGGTGGAACGTAAGATACTTGCCCTTTTAGTGGAGCTTGGCGAGCTGGCTAATGAAACGAGATGTTTTAAATTCTGGAGTCTAAAAGGCCCCTCTGATAAAGAAACGATTTTAGCTGAATATGTGGATGGCATTCATTTCATTTTGTCACTCGGGATCGAACGGGGATTCGTGCCGGAAGTCCCATCTTCCCTCAAGGTGCAGCATAGGGATTTGACAGCTCAATTTACTGCCATTTACGGCTACATCAGTGAATTTCGCACGCAATTGACAGAGTCATCTTTCCAAAAGGTTTTTGCTGAGTATTTGCATTTAGGGGAGTTGCTTGGATTTTCGGCAGTGGATGTGGAAAAAGCATATGTAAGTAAAAATGAAGTGAACTATGAACGGCAAAAGCAAGGCTACTGATTGTTAATGCAATCGATTTTCTGTATAATTATTCTTATAATGTAATTAATAGGGAGGTAAAAGCATGGTTCAATTAGATGAAACGTTAAGAATGCTGCGGGATTTAACGGATGCTAAGGGCATTGCAGGAAATGAAAGTGAAGTAAGAAAAGTGATGACCGAATACATAACACCATTTGCTGATGAAATATCGACAGATGGCCTGGGAAGTTTGATTGCGAAGAAAACGGGAGATGCAAACGGTCCGAAAATCGTCGTTACGGGGCATATGGACGAAGTCGGTTTCATGATTACCCAAATTGATGATAAAGGATTTTTGCGTTTTCAGCCGGTAGGAGGCTGGTGGTCACAGGTCATGCTGGCCCAACGCGTGACGATCGTTACAAGTAAAGGTGATGTAACTGGCATTATCGGTTCCAAGCCGCCACATATCCTGTCAGCGGAGGCGAGGAAAAAGCCGATTGATATTAAGGATATGTTTATTGATATTGGTGCAACAAGCAAAGAAGAAGTTAGCGAATGGGGTGTGAAGCCAGGGGATATGGTTGTGCCATATTTTGAATTCACGGTCATGAATAATGAAAAGATGCTGCTTGCCAAAGCCTGGGACAATCGAATTGGCTGTGCAATTGCCATTGATGTGCTTAAACAGCTGAAAGATTGCGACCATCCTAATGTAATTTATGGAATTGGTGCGGTGCAAGAAGAGGTCGGCCTGCGTGGTTCTAAAACATCCACATTCAAAATTCAGCCGGATATCGGTTTTGCCGTCGATGTCGGCATAGCTGGTGATACACCGGGGGTATCCGATAAAGAAGCGATGAGTAAGATGGGTGAAGGTCCGCAAATCGTCATCTATGATTCGTCGATGGTGGCGCATAAGGGATTACGCGATTTCGTCACCGACACGGCTGATGAAATGAATATTCCTTATCAATATGAATCGATTCCGGGTGGTGGGACGGATGCCGGCTCCATCCATTTGACGGCAAATGGAGTACCTGCTCTGGCGATCACGATTGCCACACGCTACATTCATTCACACGCAGCAATGCTTCACAGGGATGATTATGAGAATGCCGTTAAGCTCATTGTCGAAGTGATCAAACGCCTGGACCGTGAAGCGGTAGATCGGATCATTTACGAGTAAGAGAGTGAAATATGAAAATGGAGAGGGCCTAATTAGGTCCTCTCCATTTTTTCCTCATTTCTATTTATCTTCGACGATTATATAGACCGCTTTGATTGGCCCATGGACGCCGACGACAAGATCCATTTCGATATCGGCGGAATTGCTCGGTCCTGTTATGAAATTAATGCAGGAAGGAACGATTTCGCCCCGGGTTACTTTCGAACGAATGGCCGCCGCAGCCTGGGTCATTCGCGGAACGATAGTGCTTTTTGGAATGATGGAAACATGGCAGGAAGGAAGGAAGCTGATGGAACGGCCGTGGTCCTTGTCGCTGAACAAGACGACGGTCGCTGATTCAGCTAGTGTCATTTCACTGAATGTGATTCCAATGTTAGCACTCTCGGCTTTCTCGATATTTTCTTTCCCTGCTTGGTGATCCCATACATGGACATCTTTTTCCTTTAAGATATCCTCTAACTTATAGGCAGAAAATCGATCGTCCTTAGGGATGATCAAGGGGCCATTTCCAAGTTCCTCGATCACCTGTTTTAAACACTGCATCACTTGCTTGGAGTCGGTAAGGTGAAACTGAGTATGTACCCGTTTACATTGCTCCTCCAATTCCGCGACAAGATCATTTGGTGTCGCATGTTTCAAAACTTCTTTTTGGGGGGCATGCTTCCATACGGGAACGGAAATGCCTTCCGTAATAGGAGCCCTTCCCAGGTTTTTGGCTATATTGTTTAAAAATGTCCCTTCATTGTGGATGGTTCCATTCATGATGGTTTCCCTCCTGTTTCCCGATTTTTGAACCAGTCCCGAAAGCTCTCTTTCCCTGGAGCAGGGAACTCGCGGCTTTCTGTCCAAGTTTTGAGTGGTCCCGGTCCTTTTGAGATGATATCCCCAGTTTTAAAAGGAGACATCGCTGATGGGGCCATTTTGGAACCGAACTTATAAAGCATAGGCGAGGCCGCACCGATTCCAAAAGCCTTCATGGCCATCTTTTCTGTAAATGGAGCCATTTTTTCCTTTTCAACGATGACTTCACGATGCTTCCTCAGTAAATCGTGGAGAGGGATCTTTACCGGGCAGGCATCAGTACAGGCAGCACAAAGAGTTGAGGCATACGGCAGCTCCTTGAAATCATCATACCCTCCGAGCAAGGGTGAAAGCACAGCACCGATTGGTCCAGGATATATTGAACCATATGAATGGCCGCCAACCTGGCGATAGACCGGGCATACATTTATACAGGCAGCACAGCGAATGCATTGAAGAACGGATTGAAATTCAGTTCCTAAAATGGAGGATCGTCCATTATCTACGATCACAAGGTGGAATTCCTCAGGTCCGTCTACATCGCCTTCATCACGCGGACCGGTAAGTGTGGTGATGTAACTGGTCAATCTTTGACCGACAGCGCTTCTTGTCAATAAACTGACAAGGACTTCGAATTCATCGAATGTAGGCACAAGCCGTTCCATTCCCATCACGGTGATTTGCGTTTTTGGAAGGGCAGTGACCAAATCGGCGTTTCCTTCATTCGTCACCAAACCGATCGAGCCCGATTCCGCAATCGCAAAGTTGCAGCCGGTAATTCCCACATCGGCGTTTAAGAAATCTTTCCGGAGAATGCCCCGGACATGGGCGGTTAGCTCTTCCGGTTTTTCGGTTTGCGTATACGCAAGCTTCTCTTTAAAAACATCTCTTATCTGTTCTTTATTTTTATGGAGAGCAGGTGCCACGATATGGGAAGGGGGATCATGATCATCCACTTGTAAAATGTATTCACCAAGGTCCGTTTCAACGACATCGAGGCCAACTGCTTCCAAAGTTGCATTCAAATTGATCTCTTCCGTGACCATCGATTTGGATTTCACGACTTTTTTGGCATTCTTCTTTACAATGACATCTTTGATATAGCCGCTTGCTTCCTCAGCCGTTTCAGCGAAGAAGACATGACCGCCCCTTTTCGAAACGTTTTCTGCAAGCTGGTGCAAATAGAAATCAAGGTTGCTGAGCACATGCTGCCGGATTTCTTCCCCAAGGGAACGCCAATCCTCCCAACTTCCCAATTCATCAACGGCCATCAGCCGCCGTCCGTGTAATCGTTCTTGGGCACTCGAAACGGCCAAACGCATAAAATCATTATGTATTCCTTCATCCACCCGGTCTTTAAACTTGGCAGAGCTGGTTTTCATAGCCATCGTCTTTCCCTCCTCGCTTTCTTTAAATACTATTCAGGACTTCCGCAATATGGAGCACTTTCACCGGTTGCCCCTTCCTTTGGATCCGTCCACCGATATTCATCAAACATCCTGCATCCCCACCTATTAAAATATCTGCCCCGGTATCTTCAATATTGCAGACTTTTTCCTCAACCATTTGCCCGGAAATGTCACCCATCTTAACTGAAAAGGTTCCCCCGAATCCGCAGCAATTTTGAGCATCTGGCAGAGGTGTCATTTCCAGTCCCTTAACATGGCTTAACAAAATGAAAGGTGCCTCCTTAACCTTAAGCAGCCGTGTCATATGGCATGAAGTATGATAAGTGGCCTTTCCCTTAAGGGTCGCCCCGACATCGGTCACTTTTAAGACATCCACGATGAATTGGGTCAATTCATATGTTTTATCCGCTAATGAGGCGGCTTTCTTTTCCCATTCGGCATCGCCTTTGAAAAGGACCGGATACTCTTTGAACATCGCTGCACAGGAACCGGAAGGGGTTACGATATATTCAGCATCGGCAAACGTTTTAATCATCTTCTTCATAGCTTCCTTCGAATCTTTCGTATACCCGCTATTATATGCCGGCTGTCCACAGCATATCTGGGATTCCGGGAAATCGATCTCACAGCCTAATCTCTCGAGTAGCTCCACTGTTGCCTTACCGACATTGGATTGAAATAAATCAACTAAACATGTTGCAAAGAGAGTAACTTTCAATCTGAACTCCTCCTTTTTCGAATAGGTTAACAGGTCATCTGATGACTGAAAAATAGAAAAAGGAAATGGTTAAGAGAATAAACCAATTTCCAATATTTAAATGTAGTAATCGTTTTCAAAGTAATATATCAATTTTATCTTTGTTTGTATAGAGTATTTTTGAAATTTATAAGAAGATCAACTATTCTTTTGCTGTTTTTTTTGGATGACCCGGTTCAGTGATTCCTCGACGCTTTGAAGGTGAAACAGCATGGCATTGCGGGCTCCAGCTTCATCTTGTGCCACGATTGCATCATAGATCCGCGCATGCTGCTGATAAAGCTGCTTAAGTGTCATCTCTTCGGAATAAAGCGCAACCCGACGGATATCACGCATCTTTTCCGTCATTAATTCTGAAACGTGGTTCATCAATGTAATCAGCAGCTCATTTTGTGAAGCGTTTGCCACTGCAACATGGAAGGCAATATCCGCTTTATCACTAAGTTCTTCATCGGCGGATACCTGTTCCATATCAAAAAGCCTTTCCTTGAGTTCGATAAGGTCTTCTTCCGATCTTTTCTTCGCTGCCACTTCTGCCGTCCCAGACTCAAGGATTTTTCTAACTTCCAGCAAATGCTTGATATTATCTTGATCCATCAAAAGGGCAGCAGACAAGGGATGGTTCATGATGGTAGGGTCGAAGGTTTTAACGAATGTCCCTTCCCCTTGTTTTATTTCAATGAGACCCATTGAATTTAATGCACTTAATGCTTCACGGATGGCCGGACGCCCGACTTGGAAATTTTCCGCAAGCTGCTGAATGGAATCCAATTGTTCACCTGGTTTCAGATTACCAGACCGAATCATTTCATAAAGTTCATCGCTGACTTCTTCATAAATTTTTTTCGGCTTTATTTTTTTATACACCAAGTAGTAGCACCTCTATTTTCTATGAGTTTCTCTGGTTAATATTATATAACACAAATGATCTTGCACACATTTCCAGAAGGTTAAAAATTAGCAAAAAATAAAAAAAATCTTGATTTTATATTTTTAATCATTTAATTTTAATGAATACTCATCAAGTCATCAGATGACTTTGAATATTCGCATATGTAAGGGGTTTCAACTCGCGGTTGATTTCTGAAAATTTTAAAAAATCTATAGAGAATGGAGTCGAAATGAATGACATGGACACAAAACTTTACGCCGATCACCGATAATTTAGTTTTATCATCTATTGCCGCACTCATCCCAATTCTTTACTTTTTCTGGGCACTTACCATCAAACGGATGAAAGGCTACTTTGCTGGTATAACGACGTTGCTTGTAGCTCTTGCAGTGGCAGTATTGATATATGGAATGCCTGCAGGAAAAGCAGTGATGTCTGCTTCACAAGGAGCGGTATATGGGCTGCTCCCAATCGGATGGATAATCATCACTTCAGTATTTTTGTACAAAATGACTGTTAGAAGCGGACAATTCAATATTATTCGCTCTTCGGTGCTTTCGCTTACCGAAGACCGCCGCCTTCAGGCTTTATTGGTGGCATTTTCTTTCGGGGCCTTTTTGGAAGGTGCCGCAGGGTTTGGAGCACCTGTCGCCATTTCAGCCGCGCTTTTGGTTGGTCTCGGTTTTAACCCGCTATATGCAGCCGGGCTTTGTTTAATTGCGAACACCGCTCCGGTAGCATTCGGGGCGGTTGGCATACCGATCATCGCCATGGAAGGCCCAACTGGCATAGCTGCCATGGAAATTTCAAAAATGGTCGGCCGTCAATTGCCATTCCTTTCGGCTTTCATCCCGCTTTATCTCATTTTGATAATGACAGGGTGGAAAAGGTCGCTCGAAGTCTTGCCAGCCATTTTGGTTTCCGGATTTTCCTTTGCCATCACCCAGTACTTAAGTTCAAATTTCCTTGGGCCTGAATTACCGGACATCCTTTCTGCGTTAGTGTCACTATTTGCATTAGCGATCTTCCTTAAATTCTGGAAACCTAAAACGATCTTTCGCTTTGCATCCGAGGAAACGGCAGCAGCTGTCGAACAATTGGACGACACAGCCGAAGCGGAAACAAAGTACACGAAATGGCAGATATTCCATGCTTGGTCACCGTTCCTTCTGTTAACGGCTTTCATCACGATTTGGGGGATGAACCCAATTAAGCCGGCGCTCTCAGGGCATTATGAAGGCACCAATGTGTTGCTTGGCGGAATCAATGAAATCGGGAAACTATTAACCTTCCAAATCGAAGTGCCAGGTCTGCATAATGAAATAATAGGAAACAATGGACTGCCAATCGCCGCTTTTTATAAAATAGAACTGCTTGGAGCAGCCGGGACCGCCATTTTGCTGGCTGCCATCGTTACGAAGTTCATAGCACAAATGTCAGCAAAAGATTTTTCGAGCACCTTTGCCGAAGCGATGAATGAGTTGGCGAAACCGATTTTGATGATTTCTTCCGTTGTGGCTTTTGCCTACGTAACGAATGCTTCAGGCATGTCGACTACACTCGGGATGACCCTGGCAAAATCGGGGGATTTGTTTCCGTTCTTTGCCCCGGTTCTAGGCTGGCTGGGTGTGTTCATTACCGGGTCGGATACATCAGCCAATCTCTTATTTGGCAGTCTTCAGAAAGTCACCGCTCTTAAAGTGGGGATGGAACCGGTCCTGGCGCTTGCGGCAAACTCATCCGGAGGGGTCACCGGAAAGATGATTTCACCCCAATCGATAGCGATTGCTTGTGCTGCCGTTGGATTGGCGGGCAGGGAATCTGAATTATTGAGATTCACGCTCAAGCATAGTTTATTCTTATTACTGCTTATTTGTGTGATCACCTTCTTGCAAAATGGCGTCCTTTCCTGGATGATTCCATAAGTATGAGGCTCCCTTTTGGGAGCCTCGAAATATTTTCCAAGCTCATTCAAAAAAA
Source organism: Peribacillus sp. YIM B13482 (assembly GCF_042787975.1). Lineage (NCBI taxonomy): Bacteria > Bacillati > Bacillota > Bacilli > Caryophanales > Bacillaceae > Peribacillus > Peribacillus sp. YIM B13482. The sequence continues at coordinate 113,215 of NZ_JBHZPF010000002.1, read as the reverse complement.
GGAGGAAATCTAATGCAATTGGCAGCAGTGGCAGAAAAATTGGTTCATGAGGTCCGGAAGCTGATTGATGAGGAAATCATCATTATTGATCATGCTGGCACGATTATCGCAAGCACCGATAGCAGCCGTATTGGATCTTACCATGAAGGAGCCATCCACGCTTTCAGCAATCGTGAAAAATTGATCATCAATAAACAGGATGAACGAAGTTGGAAAGGGGTGAAAGCAGGAATAAATCTACCCATTTTCTTCAACCAGGAAGCCGTTTGTGTAATTGGAATTACGGGAGACCCCAAACATGTTTCCCCCTATGCAGAACTTTTAAAAAAGATGACGGAGATGTTCATTCAGGAAAGCTATCACATCGAACAAGTAGAATCCCAATCACGGCTGATGGAATTCTTTGTATTTGAATGGCATCAGCTGCAGCTGTTCAATGAGCCATTCCTTCAGAAGGCTAAGTTGCTTGGGGTCGATGTTCATGCAGACCGAATCATCACCCTAGGTGAATTTAAGACTGAAAAAATCATCGAACCCCAAGTGTGGAAAACGCTTCAGATATACATAGGTCAGCAGCATCCCAAGGACATCGTTGTCCGTTGGGGGAGGAATCAATTCGTCATTCTTTCAATAGCCGATTTTATCGGTTCAAAAATCCAACAATTAAAGAAATTAAGTAAACTGCAAAGAAAACTGGAAGAGAGTTCGGGTTATAAAGTGTGTGCAGGGGTTAGTTCGCGTACACCGGGATCCGCATTCAGACAAGCATTTTTTAAAGCGGAACGTTCCTTGAAAATTGCGTTTCCTTCATCGGGAATTATATTTGACGAGGACTTGAAGCTTGAGATCCTGCTTGATGAAGTTACGACTGAAACAAGACAGGAATATTTATCACGGACGATACAGGATTTGCTTCCTAATGAGGAGCTGCTTAAAACCCTTTCCATGTATTTTGCATGTGATCTATCTTTGAAAGAAACCGCTGCAGCCCTACATATCCATATCAATACCCTCCATTACAGGCTCAAACGCATAGAGGATTTGACCCAACTCAATCCTAGGAAGCTAGCCGATTTAGTCATTATGTATCTATCCTTAAGAGTATTGGATAAACATCCAAATTAATTCTATGTAAATCTGTAAATTCTATATGTTCATACATAGAAGGTTGAATGTTTTTTTTCTTATACTTAAATCATATAAAAATATTGAATTCCATTTTATTTATGAGGGGGATATACATGTTAACAAAGCAGGTTAAGCATCTACTTCTTGACATCGTTGGCCAGGAAAATTACGATGACTCGAAAGTGGAATGCCTTGTCTATTCATATGATGCAACGCCAGGGTTTCAAGCGATGCCGGATGCTGTCATTAAACCGGGCTGCACAGCTGAAGTCGCAGCCATCGTCAAAGTTTGCAACGAATACAGTGTTCCAATCATCCCACGCGGATCTGGGACGAATTTGAGCGGAGGCACCTGCCCGACAGAGGGGGGGCTTGTCCTATTGTTCAATCGGATGAATTCATTACTTGAAATAGATGGAGAAAACCTAACGGCAACCGTACAACCTGGGCTCATCACATTGGACTTGATTTCTGCAGTTGAAGAGAGGGGCTTGTTTTATCCGCCCGATCCAAGCTCGATGAAAATCTCCACGATTGGCGGCAACATTAATGAGAACTCTGGTGGACTGCGAGGGTTAAAGTACGGAGTCACCCGTGATTATGTCATCGGGCTTGAAGTGGTCCTTCCGAATGGGGACATCATTCGAACAGGGGGCAAGCTTGCCAAAGATGTAGCTGGATATGATTTAACGAAGCTTTTTGTTGGCTCAGAGGGGACCTTGGGCATCGTTACGGAAGCGATCTTAAAGCTGATCCCAATGCCGGAAACGACAAAGACCATGCTTGCCTTATATCAAGATCTGGATGCTGCAGCCGAGTCAGTGGCCAAGATCATTTCCAATAAAATCATTCCTGTTACATTGGAATTTCTTGATCGGCCGACTTTGATCGTGGTTGAAGACTTCGCGAAAATCGGTTTGCCCACCAATGTGGAAGCCGTCCTGCTGATTGAACAGGATGGTCCGCCTGAAGTGGTGGAACGTGATATGAAAAGGATGGCCGATATCTGTCTAGAGGAAAAGGCGGTTTCCGTGGAAATTGCCGAAACGGAATCTGACGCTGTTGCCTTGAAGACCGCAAGACGGACAGCCCTTTCCGCACTGGCACGCCTCAAGCCGACGACCATTTTGGAAGATGCTACCGTTCCCCGGTCGGAAATTGCCAAAATGGTTAGAGCAATTAATGAAATTGCCAGCAAGCATAACGTGAACATTTGCACTTTCGGTCATGCTGGGGATGGGAACCTGCATCCAACGTGCATTACCGACGCTCGTGATCATGATGAAATGGAGAGAGTGGAGCAAGCTTTTGCCGACATTTTTGCCGTGGCTATCGACCTTGGCGGGACGATCACCGGTGAACATGGTGTGGGAGCGATGAAGGCACCTTATCTGGAATGGAAGCTGAAGAAAGAAGGGATTGCCGCCATGAGAGTGATTAAACAAGCTTTCGATCCCAATAACATCATGAATCCCGGTAAAGTATTTGCCAAGGAAAGCAGGAAAAGGGTGGTGGTATCTTCATGACGACGGCTCAGGAAAGGGAGACCATTGCCATTCAATTCGCGGAAAAAATGGATGAAGATGAATTGTTGAATTGCATGCGCTGCGGCTTTTGCTTACCCCATTGTCCGACATACATTGAATCGGGGTTGAAGGAATCCCATTCACCAAGGGGCAGGATTGCAATTATGAAAGCGGTGGCGGATGGTGTGATTGGGCCGGATAGGGATGTAGAGCGTTCTTTGAGTCTTTGCCTCGGCTGCAGGGCTTGTGAGCCTGTCTGTCCATCTGGTGTGAAATATGGACATCTTCTTGAAGAAGCAAGGGATATCATCCATCAGAATAAAAAACACAGTCTCCCTGTAAAAACGATTCGCAAGGCCGTTTTTAGTGGATTATTCCCGCATCAGGAGCGAATGCAAGCCATGACGGGATTGCTTGGCTTCTATCAGAGATCAGGCCTGCAATACCTGGCTCGTAAAATGGGGGTCCTAAATATGCTCCCAGATAATTTGGCAACCATGGAAAAGGTGCTGCCAAAAGTCCCGAAAAAATCAGCGATGAAAAATAGGCCAACTGAGCTGCCTGCAATCGGAACTGCACTCAAAAAGGTGGCTTTCTTTTCCGGCTGTTTGATGGATACGATGTTTTTGGAAACGAACAAGGCCACACTAAAGCTTCTTCAGCTGGCTGGCTGTGAAATCGTGATTCCGAAATCACAGGCCTGTTGCGGGGCGCTGCATGGGCACAGTGGTGAAAAAGAAGGGGCAAAGCAACTGGCCAAGCGTAATATTGAAGCTTTTGAAACGGACGAAGTGGATTATGTTATTACGAATGCCGGCGGCTGTGGAGCTTTTCTCATAGATTATGATCATTTGCTCCAAGATGAACCGGAATGGCATGACCGGGCAATCGCATTTAAAAATAAGCTGAAAGATATCAGCGAGATCCTTGTTGATTTGCGTTTTCAGGAAAAAGTTCGACTGAGACTGCCAGATCAATCAGTAACTTTTCAGGATTCCTGTCACTTACGGAATGTGATGAATACCTCTTTGGCTCCGCGAATTCTCCTTCAATCGATAGAAGGAATCGATTTCAGGGAAATGAAGGATGCGGATCGCTGCTGCGGCTCGGCAGGGATTTATAATATTGTTGAATCAGAGATGTCCATGAATATTCTCGACTCTAAAATGGTGCACGCTAAATCGACAAAAGCCGATATTGTTGTCACGGCAAACCCTGGCTGTCTGTTACAAATGCAATTGGGGATCGAGAGGGAAAATTTGGGGGCATGTACGAAAGCGGTCCATATTGTGGACCTGCTTATGGAGGCAGTTGATCTATAATAGAAGAAAAAAGCTTTCAAAGTGGTATATGAAAATAGTGACATGGCAGAATTTGGTTAAACATTACATTTTAAAAAATGGGGAACCCCTTGTAAAACCTGGATTTCATTTGGAAAAATGTTCTGTGCTGAGAACAAAATGTAAATGATATAACATAAATGAAATATTGATTTCTCGTTTACTTAGGTATATGGCGGGTAGAGTTTATATATAGCATCCACTAAACCAGTCAACAAAACCTAAGGAGGAATATTAAATGAATAAAACAGTATATGGAGTATATGAATCAAATGCAGAAGTGATCCAAGCAATCAATGTACTAAAGGCCAAGGGGTTTGAAGGTGACGATATTACGGTCGTCGCAGACAAGGCAGAAACATTGGATTTTACGAACCATCAACGCGAAACTGATTTTCATACAATGACGAATGTTCCTAACGACGAATCATTTATGGACAAGGTGGCACGCTTCTTCATGCCGGAAGATACGGCAGACCTTTCAACAAGATTGGCTAACGCAGGTCTTTCGAATAGTGAAGCGGCTGAACATGTCTTTGATGTAGAAAACGGAAAAGTCCTGGTTCTTGTCGATGAAAGTGAAGGCCACCTTGGAACGGCAAGGGATAAATTCACGACTGGAACAACGGACACTGCCCGTACAAGGCTGGATACAAACTCTGCCAACCCTCTTTACAACGGTACCGAAAAAGCCGATGCATTAAATAAAGAAGATGTATATGGAGTGAACGGGCAAGGCCGTGAATTGCCTGAAGATGAAAGGACGCTTCGACTCAGGGAAGAACAGCTGAACATTGACAAAGAAAGAGTTCAGACAGGCGAAGTGGTCATTAATAAAGAAATCAATGAACAGCATAAAACGTTTAATGTCCCTGTTGAACACGAAGAATTGACAGTCGAGCATAGATCAGTTTCAGGACGTGAAGCGAATCAGGAAACTGGAAGCATTGGAGATGGGGAAACATTACGTATCCCCGTTGTTGAAGAAAAACTGGAAGTTTCGAAAAAACCGGTTGTCACAGATGAAATCGTCATCAAGAAACATGCCGTACAAGAAACGGAACAAGTTCAGGATACCCTTAAAAAGGAAGATATCCAGCTTGATAGTACAGATGAATCGATCGTAAATGAAAAAAAGGCAACTGAACGAAAAATCGACCGCTTCTAAGAGTTAAGGAAAGGGCCTGCAGTTTTTAAACTGCAGGTTTCTTTTTGATTTTAAAGCCTGGCTAAAGGTTCGAACTTGGGGGAGGCAAACCTTTGAATGAGCCATTTTTTGTTTAAATAACGCCCATCAGGGTATAAATACAAATAAGAAGGAAGATCGGAATGATCAGAGGAGGAAGATGCATGGAAAAAACATTATATGGTGTTTTTAATACGGAAAAAGAAGTAATCCAGGCTATACAATCCCTCCAGGAAAAAGGGGTTCATGAAAGTGAAATAACTGTAATGGCTGATAAGAAAGAAGATTTGGATTTTTTCAATGCGGATGTGGATGTCGTTACGAACTCTAATGAGGATTCCTTCATTGATAAGATGAAGCACTTTTTCCTGAACGAGGGTTCAGAAGATATAAGGAACCGATTAGGTGACTTAGGGCTTTCCGATAGTGAAGCCACCGCTTATATAAATGAAGTGGAGGCCGGAAAATTCCTGATTCTTTTAGATGAATCGAAAACCGTATCACAACGAGATGGCGTAACTTTAAAAGGCATGAAGGATGCGGACGGATTATCTGAAGTGAATCCGCTTAAAACAGGGGTGGTGAACAATCCGGACCCGAACCTTTTTCCTGAAACAACAGCGAATGCCTATCAAACAAGGGAAGTAGAAGCACAGCCAGGAAGAAGCGAGGAACTCCACGGCAATTCTGCTAACATCTTTGTAAAGGAAGAGTTTGATATGAAGCAAGCCCAAGAAAGGGAAATCAGTGGGAACTCCATCGGAAAATATAAGGAGCAAAAGCCAGGGGATCATTTAGGGAAATTAGCAAGCGACCCCAATGCAGACGGTAAAAAAGCTTTGGATGCTCAAGGAGCACTGGATCGGACCGGGCAGCAGGAGAAAGGCTTGATGGATGAATACATCAAAAATCGAATTAACACAGATAATCTGTAAGACCCGAAATAACAGCCTGCGCAAGGCTGTTATTTCAGTTTGAAGACAAAAGGGGTTCTATCTAAATTTCAAAACAAAGTTGATTGGAACGGGTGTGTGAGACTCCTGCGGGAAAAGCGAGTGCCTGGAGGCAACGTTCAAATTGTTTACAGCCTTCACAAGGCTGCAATTTTTTAGGATTGCGAAAAAACCCTTTAGGCAAGGGGTTTCCTCGTTCATTAGTTAGGAATCCCCAATGGACTATTTGCTTGTTTATTGATAAAGCCGCAAGGTATAATGACATAGGAATTTTATTTTAAGTAGAGTAACAGGAGGGGGAGAAACATGGAAAAAAACGTATATGGTGTTTTTGACTCTAATCCGGAACTACTTGCTGCAATTCAGGACTTAAAAGCTAAAGGCGTGACTGGCAACCAAATGACAGTAGCAGCTGATATAAAAAACGATGTGCAGCTTGGAAATGAACATACGGATATACTGATCATCGCCAATCAGGATAAGGAGGACACTTTTTTTTTGAGAATCTTCCACTACTTCACAGATGAAGGATCTGGAGATTTACGCAGCTTTTTCACGAAATACGGCTACTCTTTTGCTGAGACAAAAACGATGCTTGAAGAAGTGAGCGGAAAAAAGTTCATCTTGCTGCTTGATGAGGAAGTCTCCATCGAAGAACTGAAAGCCGGCAAAGCGAAATCAAAAAAATAACAGCCTTTGAAGGCTGTTATTTTTTTAATCCTGCTTCAAGGGCAGTGATCATTTCCTGTTTTTCCTGTTCAGATGAATTTTGCCAGATGACCTCGAATAATACTCCCAATCCAGGAAGCATTTTTTCCTCACCATTCTGTATTGCATCGACAATCGTGTCTTCTAGCTGATCTTGCGAATTTCCAGATACATTTTGGATGATCGCATTACGTAGGTTTAAATTCACAATTATTCCTCCTCTAACACATAATGACTGACATTAATAGCATTTCACAAACTGGCATGCAATATGTATGTGAATTGCGTTATAATAGGAAAATCAGTGTGAAGTTAAAGGAGCGTTTACCCTTGAAATATATTGAATCCATAAAAAACCCGCAAGTGAAGCAATGGAAAAAGCTATTGACGAAAAAAGAACGCGATAAAACAGGCAAATATTTAGTCGAGGGTTTTCACCTAGTTGAAGAAGCCTTAAAAGAAGAAATCGTCCTGGAAGTGATCGTAAATGAAGAAACTGAAATGCCTGGCCATTTTAAGCTGGAAGGAACAGAAGTCATTTATGTGAAAAGTGATATTATGAAAGCGATTTGCGATACCGAAGCCCCACAGGGAATTGCAGCGGTTTGTGAACAGAAATTAACGAACATGACGTCCATTAATCCGGATAAACTATTGTTGATCGATGCCGTACAAGATCCGGGGAATATTGGAACGATGATCAGGACAGCGGATGCGGCAGGAATCGATGCGGTCATTCTTGGAGAAGGATGTGCCGACTTGTATAATCCCAAAGTGGTCCGTTCGACGCAAGGGAGCCTATTCCATATGCCTGTCATTAAAGGGAACCTTTCAGAGATCATCGATGAGCTGAAGCAAATCGGCACACCTGTTTATGGCACGGCATTGGAAGGCGCATCCCCATTTGAAGAAGTGGAAAAGTCTTCTCGTTTTGCCCTGCTGGTCGGCAATGAAGGTCAAGGAGTGTCTAAGGAATTACTAAATAAAACGACTAAAAACCTTTATATCCCCATCTACGGAAAAAGCGAATCACTGAATGTGGGGATCGCTGCCGGGATTTTAATGTACCATTTACGAAAATCGATTTGAAACGGCCGTGGAATTATAATATAATAAAACAGAATTTTATATTGAAACAACGATGACAAAGAGTAGTAGCTTAAGTTATCCATATCCAGGGAAAAAATGCCTTGACTGAAAGCATTTTTATGGCACCTTAAGGGAATTCACCTTTCGAGTTGGCATTGGGAAGACAGATTGTCCGAAAAATGTTCCGGTGAAGAGCCGTTATTTTTAATGAAGTGAGTGCAGAAGTTTATTTGTTCGTGCACTAATAAGGGTGGTACCGCGATACATAGACCTCGTCCCTTTAGGGATTGGGTTTTTTTTGTGTTCATTTTTACAACAGGAAAATAAAGGAGGAAGACATGATGCAGGAACGTTTACTAGAACTGCAGGAAGAAGCGTTGCAAAAAGTTGCCGCCGCTTCCGAATTAAAAGAACTGAATGAAGTCCGTGTTGCTTATTTAGGGAAAAAAGGGCCAATCACTGAGGTATTGCGCGGCATGGGTAAATTATCAGCCGAAGAACGTCCGAAGATTGGGGCACTAGCCAATGATGTTCGGGAAGCGATTGCAACAAAGATCGAGGAGAAACAAAAAGCACTTGAAACTGCGGCAATCAATGCAAAGCTGGCAACTGAAACGATTGACGTCACACTCCCAGGACGTCCGGTTAACAAGGGGAATCTTCACCCATTAACACGTGTCGTGGAAGAAATCGAAGACTTATTCATCGGAATGGGTTATACCGTTGCAGAAGGTCCCGAAGTTGAAAGCGACTACTACAACTTCGAGGCACTTAACTTGCCAAAAAGCCATCCGGCACGTGATATGCAGGACTCATTCTATATCACGGATGAAATCCTGATGCGTACGCACACTTCACCTGTTCAAGCTAGAACGATGGAAAAACATAAAGGTCAAGGTCCTGTTAAAATCATCTGCCCAGGAAAAGTATATCGCCGTGATAACGATGATGCGACACACTCCCATCAATTCCAGCAAATTGAGGGCTTGGTCATCGATGAGAACATCAGCATGAGCGACCTGAAAGGGACGCTTGATGTATTTGCGAAAAAAGTATTTGGGCAAGACCGTGAAATCCGACTTCGTCCAAGTTTCTTCCCATTTACGGAGCCTTCTGTCGAAGTGGATATTTCTTGTAAAATCTGTGGTGGTAAAGGCTGCAGCGTTTGTAAACAAACAGGCTGGATCGAAGTGCTTGGCGGCGGGATCGTTCATCCGAACGTCCTTGAAATGGCTGGCTTCGATTCCAAGAAATACTCGGGATTCGCATTTGGAATTGGCGTGGAACGGATTGCCATGTTGAAATACGGTGTGGATGATATCCGTCACTTCTATACGAATGATGTCCGATTCTTAAAACAATTCAACCATCACGAAGCATAAATTTTTATTTTAAAAAGGAGGACCTACCATGTTTGTGTCATATAAATGGTTACAAGATTATGTTGACCTTTCAGGCATCAATGCGACGGAACTAGCTGACAAAATCACGAAAAGCGGCATTGAGGTTGAAGGGGTAGAAAAGAAGAGTGAAGGGCTTAAAGGAGTCGTCATCGGGCATGTCATTGAACGTGAACAGCATCCAAATGCGGATAAATTGAATAAATGCCAAGTTGATATCGGTGCCGAAAATCCCGTTCAGATCATCTGTGGAGCACCGAATGTCGATAAAGGCCAAAAAGTCGCAGTCGCTACCGTTGGCGCAGTCCTTCCAGGTAATTTCAAAATCAAAAAAGCGAAACTTCGCGGAGAAGAATCGCACGGGATGATTTGCTCGCTTCAAGAATTGGGCTTCGAATCCAAGCTTGTGTCAAAGGACTATGCAACAGGTATCTTCGTCTTCCCTAATGATGTGGAAGTAGGGAAAGATGCATTGGAAGAACTTAGTTTAAGTGATGAAGTGCTGGAACTTGGGCTGACTCCAAATCGTTCTGACGCATTGAGTATGCTTGGTGTTGCATACGAAGTGGGTGCCATCCTAGGCCGGGAAGTGAAATGGCCGGTTGTCGAGAAAGAAGAGGCAGCTGAAAAAGCATCTGATAATATCAGTGTCAAAGTGGAAGCGAAAGAAGATAACCCGATATACATTGCTAAAATCATCAAAGATGTTAAGGTCGGCCCCTCACCGCTTTGGATGCAGACTCGGTTAATGTCTGCAGGTATCCGACCTCATAATAATGTGGTCGATATCACGAACTACATTTTACTTGAATATGGTCAACCGCTACATGCCTTTGATTATGACCGCTTTGGTTCAAAGGAAATCGTCATCCGCAGAGCGAAGGATGCTGAAAAAATCGTAACATTGGATGAAGCGGAACGGACTTTGACGCCTGACCATTTAGTGATCACAAATGGCAGCGAGCCTGTTGCGATTGCTGGTGTGATGGGCGGAGCGGATTCCGAAGTGAAAAATGATACAACGAACATCATTATTGAAAGTGCATATTTTGCAGGTACAGTAGTTCGTAAAGCTTCAAAAGACCACGGCTTGCGCAGTGAAGCAAGTGCCCGTTTTGAAAAAGGCGTCGATCCGGCCCGTGTTCGTGAAGCTGGAGAACGTGCCGCACAGTTGATTGCACAATATGCTGGCGGAACAGTCTTACAAGGAACGGCTGAAGTTGACGAATTGACAATGGAACCAGCGGTCATTAGCATCACACTGGAAAAAATCAACACACTTCTTGGAACAAGCATGAGCGTAACTGAAGTGGAGTCGATCTTCAAACGCCTGCAATTCGGCGTGGAACTTGACAATGAAACGTTCACAATCACTGTCCCTACGCGCCGTGGCGATATTACGATTGAAGCTGATTTAGTTGAAGAGGCTGCACGTTTATACGGATATGATAACATTCCAGCTACGCTGCCGATCGGTTCTGCTACTCCAGGCCAATTGACTGACTATCAAATTAAACGGCGGAAAGCACGTCGTACCCTTGAAGGAGCAGGCCTTTATCAAGCGGTGACCTATTCACTTACAAGCCAAGAAAAAGCGTCCCAATTCGCATTGGTAGCAAGAGAATCCATTCGTTTAGCAATGCCGATGAGTGAAGAACGAAGCCAATTGCGTTTGAGCATCGTACCTCAATTGCTGGAAGTCGTGAAATATAACAATGCCCGCCAAATTGATTCACTGGCACTGTATGAAATCGGTTCGGTATTCTTTAAGCAGGACGAACAAGAACTGCCTGAAGAAAAAGAACATATTGCTGGAGCCATCACTGGCCTATGGGAGTCGCATCTATGGCAAGGTGAAAAAAAACCAGTGGATTTCTTTGTAGCCAAAGGCGTGATCGAAGCATTATTCGATACACTGGGATTAGCTGATCAAATCAGTTATCGCCAAGCGGAAATTAACGACATGCATCCAGGACGGACAGCAGAAGTACTGTTGAATGGTGATGTGATTGGCTTTATCGGCCAAGTGCACCCAACTGTCCAAAAAGACTTGGATATTAAAGAAACATACATTTTCGAACTTTCCTTAAAAGCATTGGCCGAAGCCGAAGTCGCGCCGATTGCATACCAAACCATTCCGCGCTATCCATCAACTACACGCGATATCGCGCTCGTTGTGGATCAAGCTACGAAAGCCGGGGACATTCAGAATATTATTGAAGAAGCCGGTGGCAAACTGCTGAAAGAAGTAAGCATCTTCGACTTATACGAAGGTGAAAGAATGGAGGAAGGCAAGAAATCCATTGCCTACTCACTGAAATACTTCGACCCGGAACGGACGCTAACGGACGAAGATATTACAAAAGCACATGAAAAAGTGCTTGAAGCCGTTAAAGAAAAAGCTGGCGCAGAACTTAGAGGATAAAACCAAAAAGACAGCTCCCTGAATCTTGGGAAGCTGTCTTTTTATGAACTCACGAGTAAAGCGTGTAAATTCACGAGTAAAGTGTGTGAACTCACGAGTAAATGGTGTAAATTCACGAGTAAAGCGTGTAAATTCACGAGTAAAGCGTGTAAATTCACGAGTAAAGTGTGTGAACTCACGAGTAAAGCGTGTGAATTCACGAGTAAAGCGTGTGAATTCACGAGTAAAACGTGTTTTTCATCAATAAAAAAGCGGCTGTTCCCTTACTTATGGTATTTTTGTTGATATAATCGCTTCGCTTTTTCTGTATTGGCGAAGTGGATTTTCGTGAATTCGTTCAATGAATCGATTCCCTTTTCATGAATCAATCTTGCAGCTGCTTCATCGACTGCAAAGCCGGCACCTTTAGGGATTTTGAATCCGGCTTTTTCACTCAGCAAATCAAAGCGTTTGACGAATGCATATCGGGCCAGGATGGAAGCGGCTGCCACTCCTAGGTGTATGCCTTCCGCTTTTGTGCATAAATAGGTGGCATTAGCTTGAAATAGTTCTTGGCCTTTTAGGTAATTGAAAAATACATCTGGTTGAGCGAATTGATCAATAAGGACCGCTTCCGCTTGTTCCGGGTGCATTTTTTGCATGAGATGCTTGATTGCTTGGTTATGGAGGAGGGCCTTCATTTTTCCTTGTGACATTCCCTTTGCCTGCAGCGTATTATATTTCGGGTTGTCGCATGTGAGCAGACTGAATGGCACAACATCCTTAATCTGTTTGGCAATTTCGATAATCTGTGGATCTTTCAGGTTTTTGGAATCCTGGACACCAAGTTCCTTCAATAGGGCGAGTTGCTCCTTTTTTGCATATACGGCTACAACGGTGATCGGGCCGAAATAATCTCCTGTTCCTACTTCATCGGAACCAATCACTGACATGGTTCCGATATTTGCAGGTGGTGAATATCGATGAACGTTGACTGATGAGGATGATGCCGATTTTTTCTTTGGAGCCGCAGCGGTGGTACCTTGTTGCCATTTTACCGCTTCTATTTCGGCATTCTTACCTTGAAAGAGTACTTTGCCGGATTTATAGGCGGTCACCGTACATAACGGCGGTTTGGCGGAAAAGATGCTCCCTGGCGGCAGTTTGGCGGCTAAGGATGAAGAATAATGGGATTTCATCACCTTTATTTGTTCAGGGCTGATAAGTAAAACAACATGGGACATAATGGGTAAACTCCTAACATCATTTTATTTTTCAGGTAATTTTCATCCTAGAGTCGTTTTCATCTGACAAATTATTGCAGTTTTTATGCGAGAAATGACGCTGTACTATCTTTCGTGACGAAAAACTTCATGATATGATAGAATTAGGATTGTTTAGATTGGGGGCATCATTTTGTCAGACGATAAACGAAATAAAACAACAGTTGATATATACGGTCAACCATACACAATCGTCGGTACAGAAAGCGCAAGTCATATGCGCCTGGTCGCTTCGATGGTTGACGAAAAAATGAGAGAGATCAGGATGAAAAATCCATATTTGGATACAAGTAAGCTAGCGGTACTAACGGCCGTGAATACCATCCACGAATATATTAAATTAAAAGATGAACTAGACCAGCTTCAACTGGAATTAAAGAGAGAGAAGGACTGAGTACATGCTTGATTTAGCAATTCTGGCCATTCTTTTAATCGGTTTATTAATCGGTTTAAAGCGTGGCTTCATTTTACAAATGGTTCATATGACAGGGTTTATAGTAGCCTTCATCGTCGCATATGTATTTTACGGAGATCTTGCTCCCAATTTGAAATTGTGGATCCCGTTTCCAACGATGAGTGATTCCTCGACCCTTAATATGTTTTTCGATACAGTCGGGCTTGAAACGGCGTATTACAATGCGATTGCCTTTGCGATCATTTTCTTTGCTGCCAAGATTCTTTGGCAAATGATAGGATCTATGCTCAATTTCATTACCCATCTTCCGATTTTAAAACAGGTGAATCGCTGGGGTGGAGGGATATTGGGTTTTCTCGAAGTCTATCTTATCATGTTTATTATATTATATATAGCTGCCATGCTGCCAATGGATTCCATCCAGAAACCATTAACGGAATCTTTTCTGGCAGAAACGATCGTGAAACATACGCCGTTCCTGTCCGAGCAAGTGAAAGACCTTTGGTTTAATGAATTAAAACAATCTTAATGTCAATATACGAGGGCCTGCCTCCCTTTCTCAAAGTCCTAGATTCCTATACTTTGAACGGGGGAGGCCCCTTTTTATGTAGTTGAATGTTATCTCCCTCCAATTTGGTTCGAAAGTTAAGAATCGGACTGCTTGTACTTTACCTCCAAGAAAGGTATCTTTAAGAAAGTAAACATGGGACACCCTACTAATTTTTTCGGCGGTGAATTAAATGACAATTAATAAAAAAGATATCATTAAATTATTAGAAAAAATCGCAATATATATGGAATTAAAAGGAGAGAACCCGTTCAAGGTTTCAGCTTTCCGAAAGGCAGCAGGCGCCTTGGAAACGGATGATCGGAGCCTTACTGCTATCGAAGACTTTACCGCTTTAAATGGAATCGGGAAAGGAACGGCATCTGTCATCGAAGAGTATATAAATGAGGGGAAATCGACCGTACTTGAAGAGCTGCAGGAGCAGGTGCCGAAAGGGTTGATTCCGCTCTTGCAGCTTCAGGGTTTGGGCGGGAAGAAAATTGCCAAACTTCATAAAGAGCTGCATGTCAATGATGTGAATGATCTTAAAATCGCCTGTGAAGAGGGCAGGGTCGCGGCGCTTGCCGGTTTCGGCAAAAAAACGGAAGAGAAGATCCTGTCTGCAATTGCCGAGGCAGGTTCAAGGCCTGAACGGCTGCCCCTTGCCTTCATGAGGCCGATTGCGGATGTTATTGAAACGGCCCTAGCGAACATGGAAGGCATCATACGATCATCCAGAGCCGGCAGCATCCGGCGTATGAGGGAAACGATCAAGGACCTCGATTTCATCATCTCGACAGATCATCCCGATGAAGTCAAGAATCAACTGCTTGCTTTAACGGGCATAAAACAAGTGATTGCAGCCGGTGATACAAAAGTATCGGTCGTGCTTGATTATGAATATGATATTTCTGTCGATTTCCGAATTGTGAAGGATAAGGAATTCATCACGACGCTCCATCATTTTACCGGTTCGAAAGATCACAATGTGCGGATGCGCCAGCTGGCTAAAGATCGCGGAGAGAAAATCAGCGAATATGGTGTGGAGGTGGTTGAAACCGGTGATGTATTGACGTTTGAAACGGAAGAACAATTTTATAATCATTTTGGCCTTCCATTCATTCCCCCAGAGCTGCGTGAAGACGGAACGGAAGTGGAGCAATATGATGCTAAGGAATCTCTCATATCTATAGAGGCCATCAAAGGTGACCTGCACATGCATACCACATGGAGTGATGGGGCTCATACGATTGAAGAAATGATTGAAGCATGCCGTGCAAAAGGTTATCGCTATATGGCCATCACCGATCATTCGCAATATTTGAAAGTGGCGAATGGCTTGACCGTGGAGCGTTTACGTGAACAAAAACGAATCATCCATGAACTGAATGAAAAATATGATGACTTTACCGTTCTTTCAGGGATTGAAATGGATATACTCCCTGATGGGACACTTGATTATGACGATGAACTGCTTGCGGAGCTGGATTTGGTGATCGCATCGATTCACTCAAGCTTTTCACAGCCTAGGGAAACGATCATGGAGCGCTTAAAAACGGCTCTGAATAATCCGCATGTCGATATCATCGCCCACCCAACGGGAAGGATTATCGGCAGACGCACCGGATATGATGTTGATATAGAGATGCTGATCGAACTGGCACGCGAGACGAATACCGCATTGGAATTGAATGCGAATCCGAACCGATTGGATTTGGCGCCTCCCCATCTGCGCAAGGCACAGGAAGCAGGCGTTCCGATCGTGATCAATACGGATGCCCACAGCATCGACATGCTTGAACATATGCCTGTTGGGGTCTCATCAGCCAAAAAAGGCTGGATTAAAGAATCAACGGTTCTTAATGCAAGGGATACGGATGGATTATTGGCGTTTTTAAAGAGAAATGATTAACTATTTGCCCATAAATAAGGAGGAGCTTTAACTCCATGCATAATAAAGCTTTAAAGACATTGGAATTTCATAAAATAAAAGAACAATTAATCTCACACGCATCCTCTTCCATAGGAAAAGAGAAGGCACAGCAATTGATGCCTTCCACTGATTTTGAAGAGGTGTCGAGATGGCAGGAAGAAACAGATGAGTCAGCCAAGATCGTCCGGCTGAAAGGTAACTTGCCGTTGGGCGGGATTTTTGATATCCGTCCACATGCAAAAAGGGCACAGATTGGCGGAATGCTCTCGCCGATGGAATTGATGGAACTTGCAAGTACGATTCGTGCCGGCAGGATCCTCAGCCGTTTCTTCGATGAACTCGCAGAGCAGGAAATTGATGTTCCGCTTTTAGCGGAATATATCGATTCTCTTCATCCATTGATTGATTTGCAACAGGAAATTACGTATGCAGTAAGTGAACATGGCGAAGTGATGGATTCTGCCAGCGATAAGCTTCGTACCCTAAGAAACCAGATTCGGACGAACGAAAGCCGTGTCAGGGAAAAACTAGAAAGCATGATCCGTTCTTCCAACTCATCAAAAATGTTATCGGATGCCATCATCACCATCAGGAATGACCGTTTTGTGATCCCGGTAAAACAGGAATACCGCAGTGTGTATGGAGGGATCATTCATGATCAATCCTCATCTGGGCAGACGCTGTTCATTGAACCGCAAGCTATCGTTCAACTGAATAATGTCCTGCAGGAAACCCGAGTGAAGGAAACACAGGAAATAGAACGGATATTGGTCGAATTATCGGAAAAAGTCGGTGCGTTCACCCCAGAATTGCTTCATAATGTCAAAGTGCTTGCACAAATCGATTTCCTTGTCGCCAAGGCAAAGTATGCAAAAGCGATAAAAGGATCCAAACCGATTCTGAATAATGAGGGACGCGTGAAATTATTCAAAGCGAAACATCCGCTCATTCCGAGTGATGTTGTCGTGGCCAATGACATTTTCCTTGGTGATGAATTTACGACAATCGTCATCACTGGACCCAATACAGGAGGTAAAACGGTTACACTGAAAACAATTGGCCTCTGTACCTTAATGGCCCAGTCCGGTCTGCAAATCCCTGCGCTGGATGGTTCCGAAACGGCTGTGTTTTCCTCTGTTTATGCCGATATTGGCGACGAACAGTCGATTGAACAAAGCTTAAGTACATTCTCTTCGCATATGGTCAATATTGTCGATATCCTAAAGAATGTCGATTATGACAGCCTTGTTTTATTCGATGAGCTTGGTGCGGGAACCGACCCTCAGGAAGGTGCCGCTTTAGCCATTTCCATTTTGGATGAAGTGTATAAGCGCGGAGCACGTGTGATTGCAACGACACATTACCCAGAATTAAAAGCGTACGGATATGATCGGGAAGGCGTCATTAATGCAAGCGTAGAATTTAATGTGGAAACCTTAAGTCCTACCTATAAACTTTTGATCGGTGTACCGGGACGGAGTAATGCATTTGAAATTTCCAAGCGCCTTGGTTTGGAAGAAAGCGTGATAAGCAGCGCCCGCAGCCATATTGGTGAGGATACGAATAAAGTTGAGAATATGATAGCCTCCCTTGAAGACAGCCGCAAGAAGGCTGAAGAAGAGGAACGGGAAGCAGCGGATCACCTGAAACAGGCTGAAGTTCTTCATAAAGACCTTCAAAAGCAAATTGGTGAATATCATGAAGAACGGGATGCCATGGTCGAAAAGGCTGCAAAAGAGGCAGCGGCAATCGTTGAAAATGCGCAAAAAGAAGCGGAAGCGATTATTGCCGATTTGCGTAAACTGCGTCTGGAAAAGCATGCCGATGTTAAAGAGCATGAACTGATCGATGCAAAAAAACGGCTTGAAAACGCGACGCCAAAATTGAAAAAAACATCAAATAAAGCGGCGAGGCCGCTGGATAAAAGCTTGAAGCCTGGAGATGAAGTGAAGGTCGTAAGCTTTGGTCAAAAAGGTCACTTGATCGAGAAGGTCTCAAGTAATGAATGGCAGGTTCAGATCGGTATCATGAAGATGAAGGTGAAGGAGTCTGACCTAGAATTCATCAAGGCAACGAAAGTAAAAGAAATAAAACCGCTTACCACGATAAAAGGACGGGATTATCACGTTAGCGTGGAACTTGACCTGCGTGGCGAACGCTTTGAAAATGCAATATCAAGAGTGGAAAAGTACGTTGATGATGCTCTTTTGGCCGGTTATTCGAGTGTCTCCATCATTCATGGTAAAGGAACGGGGGCTCTCCGGTCCGGTGTTCAGGAATACTTGAAAAATCACCGCTCCGTCAAAAGGATTCGCTTCGGTGAAGCCGGTGAAGGCGGAACAGGTGTTACGGTGGTGGAATTTAAATAAAGGAAAGTGGCCATTCCGGCTACTGCAAAAGCCGGGTGGCTAGTTACCATTCGGGAGTTGGACCATGGAGAACATGTGGGAAAATGAATATGTATATATAGCTGCTCGATACAGTGTCGTTATTCTGTGCATGATTGTTTTTTTAGCCATTTTTGAACTTGTCACAAAGTACAAGAACTGGGAGGAAATCAAACAGGGAAACCTTTCTGTCGCGATGGCAACTGGCGGTAAAATATTTGGGATCGCCTATGTATTCCAACAGTCCATCCTCCATCAGAATTCGCTTCTTACCATGATTGGCTGGGGCGTATACGGATTTGTCCTTCTGTTGATCGGTTATTTCATTTTTGAATTTATGACTCCTCGATTTAAAATAGATGAAGAGATACAAAAAGATAATCGGGCAGTTGGATTCCTATCGATGATCATTTCAATCGCATTATCTTTTGTCATCGGCGCCGGAATTTCTTAATGCCCTTCATGAGAGGGAGAAAACTGTGGAGAAGCTTGCAAAAGTCTTAATTGTTTGTTGCGGAATCTTTTTTCTGTTAGGAATCATTTATATGATATTCTTCAATTGAAGCGGCCATTGTGCCGCTTCTTTTATTTGAATTCTATTAAAAAAAAGGGGGGCGTGTATAATGATAATGGTCAAATAGACTTTTCGGAAGAGGAGGAAGAACATGAATCGCTCCAAATTGATGCAAAAGATTGAAGAACTATCGATGAACGCTTTACCGGCCCTGCAAACGCAAATCTATGATGGCTGGGTTATCCGATTTGCGGATGGATATACGAAACGGGCGAATTCTATCAATCCCATCTATTTATCGAATGAAAATGTGAAAAAGAAAATATTGAATTGTGAACAATTGTATTTTGCAAGAAATGATAAGGCCGTGTACAAAATCACTCCACAGGCTAAGCCTATCATCTTGGATAGTGTACTGGAAGAGTCCGGGTATGTCCTTGAAGGTACAACAAGTGTCCAGGTATTGAATTTGGTAGAAACAGGATCACCGAATGAAACCAATGTCATGAAGTATGAGCATTTACACGATGACTGGTTTCACCATTTCTGCCTGCTAAGTAATGTTAATGATCATGATCAAACCACCCTAAAAAAGATGTTAAGGAATATCATTCCAAAAACATGCTTTATGTTGTTGACTGATGAGAGTGGAACCGTGTCAGCAAGTGGAATGGGTGTTTTGGAAGACGATTACATAGGCCTGTACAATATCATTACCCATGAAAACTTTCGAAACCAAGGCTATGGTGCAAAACTCATTCGTAATCTATTGCATTGGGGTAAAGAAAATGGGGCAAAAAATGCCTATCTTCAGGTAGTAGAAACAAATGCGCCTGCTTCTTGCTTGTACGGAAAATTGGGATTTGAAGAGAAATATAAATATTGGTATAGAATTAAAACTAAGGAGTAAAACACTCCTTTTTTTGTTTCTCATTTTTAGTGTTTTATCCAATATTCCCTCTTGGCAGGTACAAGTCATAATGACTGCTCCACCACTCATTAACAGCTTTTATGCTTATTTTTCTGAATTTCAGCAATTGTAAGAAAATCCCGGTTGTATTATAATGATAAAGAGTATTGGGAATATTCAGAAGGAGGGGGCAAATGAGCAATAAGCCATGGCAAGCTATTTATCCGGAACAGATACCAGCTGTTTTGTCGTACGAAGATAAACCTCTTTATTCTTTTTTGAAGGAATCAGCCGAAGAATTCCCTGATAAAGTATCGATTCATTTCCAGGGAAAAGAATTAACTTTCCAAGAAGTGTATGAATCTGCGTTAAAGTTCGCAGCCTATTTAAGAAGTATCGGTCTTCAAAAAGGAGATCGCGTTGCCGTCATGCTTCCTAATTGCCCTCAGGGTGTCATAAGCTTTTTTGGAATATTGATGGCCGGCGGAGTCGTGGTTCAAACGAATCCAACCTATACCGAACGTGAACTAGAGTATCAAATGAAAGATTCCGGAGCGAAAATAATTTTAGCGATGGATATTTTATTTCCCCGTGTCGCTGCCGTCGCTTCAAGAACGGATATAGAAGATATAATTGTAACCGCTATCAAAGAATATTTGCCTTTCCCGAAAAATCTTATCTATCCTTTTATTCAAAAAAAGCAATACGGCATCGTCGTCAATGTGGAGCATTCGGGCAATCATCATTTATTTTCCGAAATCATGAAACGAAAGATCCCCGAAGATGTCACCGAGCCTATCGATGTGAATAATGACCTTGCCCTTTTGCAATATACAGGGGGGACAACAGGCTTTCCTAAAGGTGTCATGCTTACCCATAAGAACTTGCTGTCAAATACGAAAATGTGCAATGCCTGGCTTTATAAAAATAAGCGCGGTGAGGAAAGGGTCCTTGCGATTCTGCCATTCTTCCATGTGTACGGTATGACGACAGTCTTGGTTCTTTCCGTCATGGAGGGGAACACCATGATCATCATGCCAAAGTTTGACGTTGAAGCAACGCTTAAAACCATCCAAAAACAGAAACCGACTATGTTTCCAGGAGCGCCAACGATGTATATTGGCCTATTGAACCATCCGGATATCGCTAAATATGACCTTTCTTCCATCAATGCCTGTATAAGCGGTTCTGCACCATTGCCATTAGAGGTCCAAGAGCAGTTTGAGAAAATTACCGGCGGGAAGCTGGTTGAAGGTTTTGGACTGTCTGAAACCTCCCCGGTGACCCATGCTAATTTCATCTGGGATCAGCCGCGTGTAAAAGGAAGCATTGGATTGCCATGGCCAGATACCGACTCGGTGATTCTATCCCTGGAAACCGGTGAAGAGCTTCCTCCGAATGAAATTGGTGAGATTGCCATAAAAGGACCACAGGTAATGCAAGGTTACTGGAACCGCCCGGATGAAACGGAAAGCACTTTTAAAAATGGCTGGCTGCTAACGGGCGATTTGGGTTACATGGATGAGCAGGGGTTCTTTTATGTAGTCGAGAGGAAAAAAGATACAATCATTGCAGGCGGCTTCAATATATATCCACGTGAAGTGGAAGAGGTTCTATACGAGCATGAGGCCATACAGGAGGTAGTCGTGGCTGGTATCCCTGACCCATATCGCGGTGAAACCGTCAAAGCCTATGTCGTACTGAAAAAAAATGCCAAGGCCACTGAAGAAGAACTGAATGATTTTGCAAGAAAGAACCTGGCTTCCTATAAGGTGCCGCGCAGCTATGAATTCAGGGAAGAACTTCCTAAAACGACGATAGGAAAGATATTGAGAAGAGTCCTTATCGAAGAAGAGAAGAAAAAAATATCCGAGGATAGAAAAGAAGCTTAAACAAGCATCCACCTTTAGACGGAGCAGGGGAGTGAAGCTCCGTGTTTTCGGAACGGCTGGACAACCTATGGGTGGGGGCTGTACAATGAGCATGTGGAATGTCAGGACTATTAGAAGTTTTTCCTTGACAGTAAAGGGTCGTCATTTTATGATGGAAATATGAATGATGATTCATTCATTTTCTGAAAGGGGACATCCAGTGAAACGCAACAGACCAAAGTATAATCAAATTATTGATGCGGCCGTTATCGTCATTGCCCAAAACGGTTATTATCAAGCCCAAGTATCCAAAATCGCCAAGCAGGCAGGCGTAGCGGATGGCACCATTTATCTTTATTTTAAAAATAAAGAAGATATCCTAATATCATTATTCCATGAAAAGATGGGCTATTTTGTGGAACAGATCGAAGAAGAACTAAAAGGAAAGTCCACAGCTTCGGAAAAACTGCAAGTGCTCATCCAAAAACATTTTCAAAACCTTTCAGAAGACGTGAATTTAGCAATTGTCACTCAGTTGGAATTAAGACAGTCTAATAAAGAATTACGCCTAAGAATTAATGATGTGTTAAGAGGGTATTTACATTTAATCGATCAGATCATTATAGAAGGAAAAGAGAACGGCGAATTTCTGCCTGATTTAAATAATTTACTTGCAAGGCAGATGATTTTTGGAACGATCGACGAAACAGTGACGACTTGGGTCATGAATGAGCAAAAGTATTCGCTCCCAGACCTTGCAACAGACGTTCACCGCCTTCTAATTGGCGGCTGTGGCTTGAAAAGTTAACGATTTAAATAGAGGGTGGCTAGCCATCCTCGAAAGAATCGGTTAATTCTGCTTCCAGCTTTATCGGGAAGTGATACATATTGAATTATCAAAAAAGTTTGACTACATGCCTGGAGGGATAGATATGGAATACCTTAAGCTTTCTGTCGAAAATCATGTGGCATTTATAACGATTGATCATGCACCCGCAAATGCTCTTTCATCGGCAATCATCGGGGAGCTTTCACAGGCCTTCGATCAAATGGAGCAGGACGAATCCGTACGGGTTGTCGTTCTTCATGGTGAAGGAAGGTTTTTCTCTGCAGGAGCAGACATTAAAGAGTTTACAGAAGTGAAAAATGGTAAAGCTTTCGAGAAATTGACCAAGAATGGTCAAGCTGCATTTGAGAAAATTGAATCTTTTCCAAAACCGGTCATTGCAGCCATTCATGGAGCGGCGCTTGGCGGAGGATTGGAGCTGGCTATGTCCTGTCACATCCGTTTGGTAACCGAAAGGGCAAAACTAGGTTTGCCTGAGCTCCAGTTGGGCTTAATCCCCGGGTTTGCCGGCTCCCAACGCCTTCCTCGATATGTCGGTATGGCAAAGGCCGCGGAAATGCTGTTTACAAGTGAACCGATTACAGGTATCCAAGCTGTGCAATGCGGATTGGCAAATCATTCCTTCACGGATGAAGAACTGATTCCAAAAGCGAAGGAACTAGCCAATAAAATTGCGAGGAAAAGCCCACTGGCTTTAAAGGCGGCTATAGAATTATTAAATTATTCCAAACACGATTCCTACTATAAAGGTGTGGAGAGGGAGGCAGTCCTCTTTTGCCAAGCTTTCGATACGGCTGATGCACAAGAAGGAATTGGCGCTTTTATTGAAAAAAGGGAAGCTGTATTCAAAGGGAAATGATGTTTCCGGTCAGATAAATAACTATTTTTAAATATTATGCAGGATTTTGGTGAAACCTGAAGAATACAATAATATATATCAATAAAATTCATAATCTTCAAAACTCAAATCATTCGGGAGGTATTATCTTGAACATTTATGTGCTGCTGAAAAGAACATTTGATACAGAAGAAAAAATTACACTATCCAATGGGAAAATTAATGAGGATGGAGCAGAATTCATCATTAATCCATACGATGAGTATGCTGTTGAAGAAGCAATTCAAGTGCGTGATGCACAGGGCGGCGAAGTAACGGTTATTTCTGTCGGAACCGAAGAGGCTGAAAAGCAATTACGCACAGCGCTTGCAATGGGGGCTGACAAAGCCGTATTGATAAATATAGAAGACGACATAGAAAATGGCGACCAATTCACGACTGCCAAAATTATAGGCGAATACTTAAAAGGTAAAAATGCCGATTTAATCATTGCGGGGAACGTTGCAATCGATGGCGGTTCCGGTCAGGTGGGGCCGCGTGTTGCCGAGATATTGGAAATTCCTTATATTACAACAATCACTAAGCTTGATATCGCAAATGGAAATGTAAGCGTTATCCGTGATGTTGAAGGGGACTCTGAAACGATCGAAGCGTCCCTTCCATTGTTAGTGACAGCTCAGCAAGGTCTAAATGAGCCACGTTATCCTTCTTTGCCAGGAATCATGAAAGCGAAGAAGAAGCCGCTTGAAGAATTGGAATTGGATGACTTGGATTTGGAAGAAGAAGATGTTGAAGCAAAAACAAAAACGATTGAAATCTATCTTCCTGCTAAAAAAGAAGCTGGTAAAGTATTGAACGGCGAAATCGGAGATCAAGTTAGCGAACTTGCTCAATTATTACGCAGCGAAGCAAAAGTGATTTAATCGAAACGGTCCTTTTCAAAACAACAACACACGACAAATAGATAAAATAGAGCACAGGAGGTTTTTATAAATGGCTAGAAAGTTTCTTGTATTGGGCGAAGTTCGCGACGGTTCACTAAGAAATGTATCATTTGAAGCTATCGGTGCGGCTAAACTTGCTGCAGATGGCGGGGAAGTCGTAGGTGTTTTAGTTGGTGACAGTGTTAAAAATTTCGGTGATGAATTGATCCAGTATGGTGCGGACCGGGTTATTGCTGTAGAAAATGATCAATTGAAACAATATACTTCAGATGGTTATGCTCAAGGCTTGCTTGCAGTCATCGAGCAGGAAAAGCCAGAAGGGATTTTCTTTGGGCATACGGCCTTAGGAAAAGACCTTGCACCTAAATTGGCTGGAAAACTTGAATCAGGATTGATCTCCGATGTTACATCCATTGAAGAAGAAGGCGGAAATATCGTTTTCACTCGCCCGATATATTCTGGTAAAGCATTTGAAAGGAAAATTGTTACAGATGGCGTGATATTCGCGACAATCCGTCCGAACAATATTGAACCATTAGCGAAAGATGAGTCACGCTCTGGTGAGGTAACTACATTAAGTGTGGATATTAAGGATTTACGGACAATCATTAAAGATGTTGTTAGAAAAGCTAGTGAAGGGGTC
Organism: Peribacillus sp. YIM B13482; assembly: GCF_042787975.1. Classification (NCBI taxonomy): domain Bacteria; kingdom Bacillati; phylum Bacillota; class Bacilli; order Caryophanales; family Bacillaceae; genus Peribacillus; species Peribacillus sp. YIM B13482. The sequence continues at coordinate 88,349 of NZ_JBHZPF010000002.1, read as the reverse complement.
GACCTTTCAGAAGCAAAAGTAATCATCGCAGGCGGCCGTGGCGTGAAAAGTGAAGATGGTTTTGAACCATTAAAAGAACTGGCACAAGTTCTTGGCGGAGCGGTAGGTGCTTCCCGCGGTGCATGTGATGCGGACTATTGCGATTACTCTTTGCAAATCGGGCAAACGGGTAAGGTCGTTACACCTGACCTTTATATCGCCTGCGGGATTTCTGGAGCGATCCAGCATTTAGCTGGGATGTCCAACTCCAAGGTTATCGTTGCCATCAACAAAGACCCGGAAGCCAATATATTCAATATAGCTGATTATGGAATTGTCGGGGACCTTTTCGAAGTCGTCCCATTACTGACTGAAGAATTCAAAAAACTAAAAGTTAACGCTTAATAGAAAAAAATGAAGGGGCAAGACATTTGGCAAAAGCCGATACATGTCTGGCCCCTTCATTTTTTGGTGTTATTCGGCAAGGCTTGAGCCTGCATATTTACTCTTTTTTTGGACATCCTACCACTGAAGCAAAATATTGGCGTCGATTCTAGCAACGATGGTATACTGTCTTTAGTTATTTGAGTAAATTTGAGGAGGAAATATATATGGCTATTGTAAATGCAACTGACCAAACTTTCACTACAGATACTAACGAAGGTGTAGTTCTTGTCGATTTTTGGGCTCCATGGTGCGGACCTTGTAAAATGATTGCTCCTGTTCTTCAAGAGCTTGATACTGAAATTGGCGATACAGCGAAAATCGTAAAAGTGGATGTAGATGAAAACCAAGAAACAGCTGGGAAATTCGGTGTGATGAGCATCCCGACACTAATCGTCCTTAAAGACGGTGAAGTGGTGGATAAAGTGGTTGGTTTCCAACCTAAAGAAGCACTTGCTGAACTTATTGCAAAACACGCGTAATAGCAAGATAGCTAAAAAAAGCTTCAAGTCTACGGACTTGAAGCTTTTTTCGCTATCTTGATATATAATAATTGTAAAATGGGAGAACAGGAGGCTGAATGCATGAACCAACAAATAAAGAATAAACTTGCCCTTCTTCCCGATCAACCTGGTTGTTATTTAATGAAAGATCGTCAGGGAACAATCATATATGTAGGCAAAGCGAAAGTGTTGAAAAATCGTGTCCGTTCTTATTTCACGGGATCTCATGATGGAAAAACCTTGCGGCTGGTGAGTGAGATAGAGGATTTCGAATACATCGTAACCTCTTCCAATATCGAGGCTCTCATTTTAGAGTTGAACTTAATCAAAAAACATGATCCAAAATATAATGTCATGCTTAAGGATGATAAGACGTATCCTTTCATCAAGCTGACGGCGGAACGGCATCCACGTCTAATTATTACGCGTAAAGTCAAAAAAGATAAAGGGAAATATTTCGGTCCATATCCGAATGCTTTTGCAGCCAACGAAACGAAAAAATTGCTCGATCGCATCTATCCCCTTAGAAAATGCAATACCTTACCGGATCGCGTGTGTCTTTATTATCACCTTGGCCAGTGCCTGGCCCCATGTGTATATGATGTTGAGGAACAGGAATATAAAAAAATGGTGGATGATATCAACCGGTTCTTGAATGGCGGACATACTGAGATAAAAAAAGAACTGACTGAAAAAATGCTAGAGGCATCAGAGGAGCTCGATTTCGAGAGGGCCAAGGAGTATCGTGACAAAATTGCCCACATTGATATTACGATGGAGAAGCAGAAAATGATGACGACCGATTTCATCGACAGGGATGTATTTGGGTTTGCCTATGATAAAGGCTGGATGTGCGTTCAGGTATTTTTTGTCCGACAGGGTAAATTGATCGAAAGGGATGTTTCACTTTTTCCTGTCTATGATGAACCGGAACAGGAACTTCTTACATTCCTCGGTCAGTTTTACGAGATTACCAACCACTTTAAACCAAAGGAAATCCTGCTGCCTGAGTCAGTGGATGCTGAAATGGCCGAAGGTCTGCTAGGTGTCAAAACGATTCACCCGAAACGGGGATCGAAAAAAGACATGCTTAAATTGGCGAATGAAAATGCCTCCATCGCCCTTCAGGAAAAATTTTCATTGATTGAACGGGATGAAGAAAGAACGATCAATGCGGTGGAAAACCTCGGGAACCAATTAGGGATCTACACCCCGCATCGAATTGAAGCTTTCGACAACTCGAATATCCAGGGAAGTGACCCTGTTTCCGCATTAGTCGTGTTCATTGATGGGAAACCGGAAAAAAGGGAGTACCGTAAATATAAGATCAAAACGGTCCAGGGACCTGATGATTATGAATCGATGCGTGAAGTGGTCAGAAGAAGGTATTCACGAGTATTGAAAGAAGGGCTGCCGCTTCCGGACTTAATCATCATTGATGGAGGAAAGGGACATGTGGAAGCTGTAAGGGATATTTTGGAGAATGAATTAGGCCTTGATATACCACTTTCAGGTCTCATTAAGGATGAAAAGCATAGGACTTCACAATTAATGATTGGAAATCCGCTTGAACTCGTACCTCTTGATTCACGGAGCCAGGAATTTTATCTATTGCAAAGAATTCAGGATGAAGTGCATCGGTTCGCGATTACGTTTCATCGCCAGCTACGCGGGAAAAACGCGGTTCACTCCCAGCTTGATGATATTCCGGGAGTCGGGGAAAAGCGGAGGAAGCAATTATTAAGGCATTTTGGGTCATTGAAGAAAATCAAAGAGGCCACGGCCGAGGAAATCATGGAAGCTGGCATGCCAAAAGGGGTAGCAGAGGGAATCGTTAGAAAATTACAAGAATAATCTTGCTGCAGGCAATTCTCTATGCTATGATAAGAAGGAATTTTTAACTAGACAACTTAAAAGTGCTGATAGAGGTGCGGAATTCAAGAGTAAAAACCTGGAGAAGTATGAGCTTCCATGAAAGGTTTTGAAAGGGGATGACGCCGAAGGAAGACAAGACTCATACCTTGTTTTTCTGGTCTGACATTTAATAAATGGCGGATTGTCAGGGTTTATGCCCTGGAGAGCTATCTCACTGTGTTTACAGTATTGGATATGTGATCACAGCAATGAGATATTTCTCATTGCTTTTTTTATTGCCTAAAAAGGTAGAGAGGGTGCATTAGGATGGCATTAATCGTTCAAAAGTTCGGCGGGACATCCGTCGGAAGCGTAGAAAAAATTAAAAATGTTGCCAATCGGGTAATCGAGGAAGTGAAGAATGGAAATGAGGTAGTCGTCGTTGTTTCAGCTATGGGGAAAACCACGGATCAATTGGTTTCCATGGCCCGGGATATTTCCGGAACACCGAGCAAGAGGGAAATGGATATGCTATTGACTACGGGGGAACAGGTCACGATATCCCTGTTAACGATGGCATTGATTGAAGAGGGACATGAAGCCATTTCGTACACTGGCTGGCAGGCTGGCATGCAAACGGAATCCGTTCATGGGAATGCCCGGATTTTAAACATCGATGCCACGAGGATTCAAGCTCAGCTCCAGGAGAAGAAAATTGTGGTCGTTGCCGGTTTCCAGGGGAACGATGCAAATGGGGAAATCACGACCTTAGGACGAGGCGGTTCCGATACGACGGCAGTTGCCATCGCTGCAGCGCTGAATGCGGATAGATGCGATATTTATACGGATGTAACGGGTGTTTTCACTACGGATCCACGCTACATAAAAGCCGCGCGTAAACTCCAATCCATTTCTTATGATGAGATGCTGGAACTTGCCAACCTAGGGGCGGGCGTCCTTCATCCAAGGGCTGTAGAATATGCAAAAAATTATCAAATTCCGCTTGTAGTCCGTTCGAGCATGGAGAGAGAATCAGGAACGATCATTGAGGAGGAAGCAACTATGGAAGAAAACTTAATTGTACGCGGCATTGCTTTTGAAGACAGTATTACAAGGGTCACAATATATGGATTGCCCCAATCACTTGGTGCATTATCCACAATTTTCACGACACTTGCGAAAAACCGGATTAATGTGGACATCATCATTCAAAGCATGACAGCCGAGGATACGACCAATCTATCATTTTCCACAAAAAGTGAAGATACGCAAGCGGCCTTGATCGTACTGGAAAACAATAAGGAACAATTGTCATTCGACCGAGTCGAAACGGAGGGCGGATTGGCCAAGGTGTCCATCGTCGGATCTGGTATGGTTTCCAATCCAGGAGTGGCTGCCGAGATGTTTGAAGTGATGGCCAATACAGGCATCCAAGTGAAAATGGTCAGCACATCTGAAATTAAAGTCTCGACTGTCGTCAATGAAAAGGAAATGGTGAAGGCGGTCGAATCTCTTCATGAAGCATTTAAACTTGGGCAGCATGCAAATGTGCTAGCTTGAGAGTAAGGAGTCCAATAAAAAACAGACTTCCGGTAAAAAGGGTAAGTCTGTTTTAAGGGCTCATTAGATTTGATCTCTGGGATCCCATTGAATGGTGAATATCACTTTTTTTGCGCGGCGTTTGATTTCTTCCGTTGATTCGCTTAGGAACTTTTTTTGCAGTGTAAACTGCTCGGCAAGGAAACCGGCTTCAAGTTGGAAGTGACAGTCAGGATGTAAATCCATACGGCGGCTGATTATTTCACCCGTCAGTGATAATTCCATCTGGTTTTTCGTATACTTCATGATTTCCAGGGTGCCCCATCCCGCGCTCTGGAAAAATTCAATAACTTCTTGATCGCCATTTAATGGGAATTTACGTGCTAACTGTTTACCTGCCCAATAGAGGATTTGATTAGAGTCTTTTCCGAGAATATCGTTCAATAGAACTTCTCTGATTAATTCGTATCCGAAAGCTGGAACTTGGAATTCTTCAGTTTGAATTTCCTCAGCTGGAATCTCTTCTTCTATCGCAGCAGCAATATTTTTTTTCATAGTTTATCGCCTCTTTCTGTTAATCTATTATAAACGTTTTTCTTTTGCAAATTATACTGTTTTTTATTTATTTAAATAACAATTGGGAAAAAATGATAAATTATACCGAGATATTAATAGTTTAATTAGTAATTTCTCCAAAATATCTTCTTGATGAATAAAAAATAGACAATTTAATCCAATAAAATCTATTCTGAAAAAGAGAATTCTTGTATCCGTTTTCTTGACGCACATAGAAGTCAGGAGTAAAATGGACATGTCACATAATTGTAAACGGAAGTATAGGGGAGTTTTCTGACTCTATACTTTATTTTCACGCGGAGATAAAAGGTAGCCACCAGTTTATCTTTGCATGATTTTTCACAAATTAAGGGGGGGCACTTAGTGGCAAAAAATCGTGAGTTTGGGAATCGTAGACTTCATTCACTACTTGGAGTTATTCCGATCGGGCTGTTCTTGTTGGAGCATTTAGTTACCAACTATATGGCAACAAAGGGACCGGAATCATTTAATTCAGCAGCACATTTCTTAGAAAGCATACCGTTTCGTTATTTCCTGGAAATCTTCATCATTTTCTTACCTTTGATTTATCATGCTGTTTACGGGATTTATATCGCGTTCACGGCTAAAAATAATTTAGGTAGATTTGGGTTTTTCCGAAATTGGATGTTCTTTTTACAACGTCTAAGCGGAATCATTACGTTGATTTTCCTTGTTTGGCATGTATGGTCAACTAGGATCCAAGTAGCTATGGGTACAGAGGTTGACTTTGACATGATGGCAGAGATTTTCTCTAATCCATTTATGATTGCATTTTATTTAGTTGGGGTCATTTCGACAATTTTCCACTTCTCAAATGGATTATGGTCATTTGCAGTGAGCTGGGGTCTGACAATTTCACCTAAATCACAAAAAATCATGACTTACGTTACTTTGATCATTTTCGTTCTTCTTTCTTATGTTGGAGTAAGTGCAATTTTCGCTTTCGTATAAGAAGATGGGGTTCATTTATAATTGTTAGGAAAAACATAGCTTTGCTAATGGAAATAAGGGAGTGACAGAATTGGGTAAAGGTAAAATTATTATCGTAGGTGGAGGTCTAGCTGGGTTAATGGCTACGATCAAAGCAGCAGAGCTGGGACAACAGGTTGATTTATTTTCTTTAGTACCTGTTAAACGCTCTCACTCAGTTTGTGCCCAAGGCGGAATCAATGGGGCAGTAAATACAAAAGGTGAAGGGGATTCTCCATTTATCCACTTTGACGATACAGTTTATGGCGGAGACTTCTTGGCTAACCAACCGCCGGTTAAAGCGATGTGCGATGCAGCACCGTCAATCATCCATATGTTTGACCGTATGGGCGTTATGTTCAACCGTACTCCTGAAGGTCTTCTTGATTTCCGTCGTTTCGGTGGTACTCAACATAGCCGTACAGCATTCGCTGGTGCAACGACTGGTCAGCAATTACTTTACGCATTGGACGAGCAGGTTCGCCGTTATGAAGTTGAAGGCCTCGTAACGAAATATGAAGGCTGGGAATTCCTTGGAGCCGTTATCGATGATGATCAAACGGCACGCGGTATCGTAGCTCAAAACCTGACTTCAATGGAAATCAAATCATTCCCTGGCGACGCAGTCATCATGGCGAGCGGCGGCCCTGGAATCATTTTCGGTAAATCGACTAACTCAATGATCAATACAGGCTCAGCAGCCTCCATCGTTTATCAACAAGGTGTAAATTATGCAAATGGTGAGTTCATTCAAATTCACCCAACAGCAATCCCTGGAGATGACAAACTTCGTCTAATGAGTGAATCCGCTCGTGGTGAAGGTGGACGTATCTGGACATATAAAGACGGAAAACCTTGGTATTTCCTTGAAGAAAAATACCCTGCTTACGGTAATCTAGTACCTCGTGATATCGCGACTCGTGAAATTTTCGACGTATGTATGAACATGAAGCTTGGTATTAATGGAGAAAACATGGTTTACCTGGATCTATCTCATAAAGATCCTAAATTACTTGATATTAAACTTGGCGGAATCATTGAAATCTACGAGAAATTCATGGGTGAAGACCCTCGTAAAGTTCCAATGAAAATTTTCCCTGCCGTTCACTATTCTATGGGCGGACTTTGGGTTGATTATGACCAAATGACTAACATTAAAGGTTTATTCGCTGCAGGTGAGTGTGACTACTCTCAACATGGCGGTAACCGTCTTGGTGCGAACTCACTTCTTTCTGCAATTTTTGGTGGTTCAGTCGCTGGACCGAATGCCGTTAAATATATTGAAGGCCTTGATAAAACTTCAGAATCCATTCCTGCTTCATTGTTTGAAGGCTACGAAAAACAACAACAGGAAAAATGGAATGATGTCATGTCTCTTGATGGTAACGAAAATGCATACGTCCTGCACAAAGAACTTGGTGAGTGGATGACACAGCATGTTACTGTAGTTCGTTACAATGACAAGCTGAAAGAAACGGATAACAAGATTCTTGAGTTGATGGAACGTTACAAGAAAATTAACATCAATGACACGGCAAAATGGAGTAACCAAGGAGCTGCATTCACTAGACAGCTGCAAAACATGATGCAATTGGCTCGTGTAATCACAATTGGTGCGTTAAACCGTGATGAAAGCCGCGGAGCACATTACAAACCTGATTTCCCAGAACGTAATGATGATGAATTCATGAAAACGACAATGGCAACATTCAAAGGCTTAGATCAAGCACCTGAATTCCATTATGAAGATATTGATGTATCACTGATCGCACCGCGTAAACGTGATTACACTACGAAACATTAAAGAGGGGGAGCAAAAAAATGGTTGAAACTAAATCTGAGACTAAAACAGTCCGTTTTATAATCACTCGTCAAGATACACCGGATTCAGCTCCTTATGATGAGGAATTTGAATTAGCGTACCGTCCGAATATGAATGTAATTTCCGCTCTTATGGAAATTCGTCGTAATCCGGTAACTGTACAAGGCAAGCACACTACAGCAATCGCATGGGATATGAACTGTCTTGAAGAAGTATGTGGTGCTTGTTCAATGGTTATCAATGGTAAACCAAGACAATCATGTACAGCTCTTATCGATCAATTGGAACAGCCGGTTCGTCTTGCTCCAATGCGTACCTTCCCTGTTGTTCGTGACCTTCAAGTCGATCGCAGCCGTATGTTCGACTCATTGAAAAAGGTAAAAGCATGGATTCCAATCGATGGAACGTACAATCTTGGACCAGGACCGCGTATGCCAGAAAAGAAACGTCAATGGGCATATGAATTGTCTAAATGCATGACTTGCGGTGTTTGTTTGGAAGCTTGTCCGAACGTAAACAGCAATTCAGACTTCATGGGACCACAACCATTATCACAAGTTCGTTTATTCAATGCACATCCAACTGGTGCAATGAATAAAGCGGAACGTTTAAATACAATCATGTCCGATGGAGGACTTGCAAACTGCGGTAACTCACAAAACTGTGTGCAGTCTTGCCCTAAAGGCATTCCATTAACGACTTCGATTGCAGCATTGAACCGTGATACTGCCATTCAACAATTCCGTAACTTCTTTGGAAGCGACGAAGTTTAATAATGAAAATGAAAGAACCTGTATCTATGGATATGGGTTCTTTTTTTCTCTTTGTTTTTACATTTGGGTGAATTCAATACTTGAACGATAGGGACCGGAAGCCAAATCCATAAAAGATGATAGCTTTGCAAGCGCTCTGAAAAAGCTAAGATCGAAGTGTGAATGGATTTGTGGAATTGGAGGAGGAAATCGGCCACACCCATTGACATCGGCCTCCTGCAAAGGATACTCGTTATGATTAGTGACGTGAGCAATAATCAAAATAAACAGCTTTCAATAGAAAACCCTTTTCATTATCGTTGTTTTCTTATAAAATGAGTGAATAGTCATTCATATTCGAAAGGGAGTGCACAAGTTGAACAGAATATCATATATCGATAATATAACCGAGTGGATCAATGATTTTTCCTTTAAACATGAGATTAAGGTTCGCTTTTCGGAAACGGATATGTTTAGGCACTTGAATAACACGATTCCTTTTACTTATTTTGAAGAAGCGCGGATTGAGTATTTCCAGAGCATGGGCTTTATGAAGGATTGGACCTCGGCTGAAGGTGATGAGATACCGGTTGTTGCAGATCTACAATGTGATTACCTGAAGCAGGTGTTTTTCAATGATCAATTGACAATTCATGTGAAAGCTGACCATATCGGAAAATCTTCTGTAGATATACATTATATGGGAAGCAAACACGATGGTTCAATTTGTTTCACGGGCAGGGGAACGATTGTCCAGGTCTCCAAAGCCACCGGAAAGCCGATACCTTGGACAGAAGAGATGAAGCGGTCGTTGTTGCATACAGAGCTTGAACATACCTAAAAATATTTCGATTTAGACAAGTAAAAGAGTCACTCCCTTGCCCCGGCCAGCATACTATATCTTGACTAAATAGACACCCACTCCGGGTTTTATGCTGGTGAAGGCAAGGAGGGTAACATTACTTGAAGGAGAACGAATTCACTCATAAGCCACTACTCACCAAAAGAGAAAAAGAAGTATTTGAGTTACTAGTACAAGACAAAACAACAAAAGAAATCGCAGGTGAATTGTTTATTAGCGAAAAAACAGTTCGAAACCATATTTCGAATGCGATGCAGAAGCTTGGAGTCAAAGGACGTTCGCAGGCAGTCATAGAACTCCTTCGTATGGGGGAACTTAAGCTTTAATGTGTTGACTCTTAATAAAGACTTATAAATATTTCTCTCCCGTCTAGTTGGCAGCATATAAGGAAGGCCAAAACAATTTGGTTGTTTTGACTTCTTTGGATGCTGCTTATTTTTATGAAGGGGGTTTCATTATGGATTCCGGACAATCAATCTTGAAAATCATTTCACTTTCATCCAAAATGGTAGTATGATAAGTTTCATGAAGTGGGGAGCTGTGTGTATGGATGAAGAGAAGCAGGTTGCTTATGTAGCCGATATTGAGAGGGAATTGCGCTATGTATCGTCATGGATTAAGCAAAGGGGACGGGAAATTCTCAATGATTATAAAATTACCATTCCTCAATTCCTGGCTTTGCAATGGCTTTTTGAAGCAGGCGACATGACGATTGGCGAATTGTCCACGAAGATGTTTCTCGCCTTCAGCACAACGACGGATCTGATTGACCGCATGGAGAAACATCAGCTTGTTAAGCGTGTCAAAGATGAAAAGGACCGGCGTGTGGTTCGTATTCACCTTCTTGACGAAGGGGAACGGATTATCGAAGAAGTGATTAATAAACGGCAGCAGTACTTGAGTGGCGTGTTAGTCAATTTCAACGAATCTGACATCGTGTCCCTCCGAGGGATTCTAGCAAAACTACATCAAGAAATGAAAGAAAAATGAGGCGAGTTTTTTGAAACAACCGATAGGCATCATTGATTCAGGGGTAGGCGGCTTGACAGTAGCTAAAGAAGTCATGCGTCAGCTTCCAAATGAAAATATAATTTACTTAGGTGATACAGCAAGATGCCCTTATGGGCCGAGGACCAAAAAAGATGTCCAAACCTTCACATGGCAAATGACGAGGTTCCTGATGAAGAAGGATATAAAAATGCTGATCATCGCTTGCAATACGGCGACTGCAGCTGTACTGGATGAAATCAGGGCAATACTTCCGATTCCTGTATTGGGTGTCATCCATCCTGGGGCAAGGGCGGCATTGAAAGTTTCTGATTCCTTGCATATTGGCGTTATTGGTACGGAGGGCACGGTAAAAAGCAAAGCTTATGACGACGCACTTGCTTCCATCAATTCCGATGTGAAAGTAGATAGTTTAGCATGCCCGAAATTTGTCCCAATCGTGGAAAGCGGGGAGTTTCAAGGGGGTATCGTCAATAGGGTCGTGGCACAAACCTTGAACCCGCTGAAGAAAACAAAGATCGACACATTGATTCTTGGCTGTACCCATTATCCACTGCTGGGGCCTGTAATCTCTTCCTATATGGGGGATGAAGTACAAGTCATTTCCTCTGGGGAAGAGACGGCCCGTGAGGCAAGTGTCATTTTGGATTATTATAAATTAATCAATAAAAGCAAGCTCCGTCCGGTTCATCGCTTTTATACTACCGGTTCAAGAGATATGTTTGGTTCTATCGCATCGAGCTGGCTCGGTATTCATACCGATACAATCGAAACAATTAAAATTGATCACCTATAAGGCTTCCATTTGGAAGTCTTTTTTTCGTGAAGCGGAAAAATGAAAAAGCATACCGTTTTGTATATAGCTACAAACCTTGATGGATATAACGCCAGAAAAGAATGAAGCATAAGTAGGATTGAAGAGACAGAAGGGGAAGCGGACAATGGATACGATGATTATGGGAAATAAGGCATATTAACAGATTCATCCACTGGCAGAAGGCCCGAAATCCCGTAGAAGGCTTACGAACATGCAGCAGTACGGGCAAATTGCCCAGCTCGATTATCAGAGAGGAAAATAATTGGTCTATTTTCCCTTAGGGCTCGTATAAATAGGAGTACAAACTGTCCTAGGAGTGATTTTATGTCCAATAAATCAAAAGTAACAATGGCTGTGACCATTCTGGCATCTTCTTTTTGGCTTTCAGGATGCGGATTATTTGGCGGTGAAGAGAAAAAGGAAATTGATCCACCAAAGGATATTTCATTAGTCGATGATGAATCTTCATTAAAAGAAAAGAATGATGAAGAAAAGCCTACAACAGATGGAGAAAAAGGCGCTGGTGCTGTTGAATCGAAAACAGTGAAGACAGAGTTATATTTAATTGATAAAAGTGGGTATGTGGTTCCACAGACATTGGAACTTCCTAAATCGGAAGCCGTCGCCAAACAGGCGCTTGATTACCTTGTCGATAACGGTCCAGTCACGGATAAACTTCCGAATGGGTTCAGGGCCGTCATTCCTGCCGATACCCAAATAAGCGTAAACATTAAAGATGGAGTAGCTGTAGCGGACTTTTCGCCGGAGTTCAAAAACTATCAAAAAGAGGATGAACTTAAAATCCTTCAAGCCATTACATGGACCCTGACGCAATTCGACTCGGTCGATAAAATCCAAATGAGAATAAATGGGGAAGATATTTCCGAAATGCCGGTCAATGGCACACCGATAGATGAGAATATCTCAAGATCTTCAGGAATCAATATCGATACGAGTGACGTGGTCGACATTTCGAATTCCAAAGCACTGACCGTTTATTATGTAGGCGGTGACGAGGAGTACTCCTATTATGTTCCGGTAACACGCCGGATCAGCGAAACGGTGTCTGATAATGTAACAGCTGCCGTCCAAGAGTTAACGAAGAGTCCTTCGGGTTCTAACTTGCAAACGGGGTTCATGAGTGATGTAGCTTTACTTGACAAACCTAAAGTGGCAGAAGGTAAGGTCAGCCTAAACTTCAATGAAAATATCCTTGGAAGTTTTAAAGAGAAAAAGGTGTCACAAGAAGTCCTTGATGCCTTGGTCCTTTCTTTAACTGAACAGAAAGGAATTGAAAGCGTTGAAGTACAAGTGCAGGGCAGCGCCGATATTCTTAATGAGGAAGGTAAGAAACTATCTGAACCAGTGGTCCGTCCAGAGAAAGTCAACACAGGTAGCTTTTAAATATATGTAGAAATAAAACAATGAGGCAGCTTGCAGCTGCCTCTTATTTTTTTGCCTCCGCCATTGAATGACCACGCTGTTAGAGAGTGAAAACTAATACCCCTGCCAGGCAATTTCTCGTATCGTGAGAAAGTTTTTACATAAATAAATTTTAAAAAGGGGAAATTACTTTTAATGATGCAATCAATGGGAGGATAGTATGGATCAAAAGGTCATTCAGGCTGTACACATCTATGTTTTAATCATTATGAATACAGGATTCATGGTACATGTACTGCTCCTTCCCAGTATCTTGACCGCCTCTCAACGCGATGCATGGATAAGTGTCATAATAAGTGTTGTTCCTTGTATCGTTTGGACCCTATTTATTTTTTATATTTATAAAAAACTAGATAAAGAAGATATAATCGCTTTTCTAAAAAAATGGTCTACCCCTTTTGTTACCTATATTTTCACTATAGCATTGGGGTTGTACTTTATATTTAACGCCTTCATTACCGTCAAATTTACAGTGATTTGGGCAAAAGCTAATTATACTCATGACATACCAAACATCGTAGTCGTTAGCCTATTCACTTTTATTTGTATTTTTGCAACTTATAAAGGAATACGCACCATAAGCACTTTGGCTCTCCTGTTTCTACCGTTCGTCACTTTTTTTGGGATATTTGTGGGGCTGGGGAATATGAGTAATAAGAATTACGAATTATTGTTCCCGATATTTGAAAGCGGGTATCGCAATACTCTAAATGGTATTTTGTATACGAGTACAGGATATTTAGAAATTATCGTTTTTTTATTTTTGACTCCTTACCTGAAAGATAAGCTAAAAGCCAAGTGGCTTTTATTAGTTAGTGTAATTTTAATCATGCTTACGTTAGGACCCCTCATGGGAGCGATTGCAGAATTTGGTTCTGTGGAAGCAGTGAAAATGAGGAATCCAGCTTATGAACAGTGGAAGTTATTAAGGTTTGGCTATTATATTACTCGACTCGATTTCCTGTCCATTTTCCAATGGCTTTCAGGTGCCATGATTCGAATAAGTTTATGTTTATTTATAGGATATAAATTAATCTCAAATTCAAAACATCAGAAGTGGATACTGCTTTCCCTATATTCATTAATTGTTATTGGAACGCTAATCCATTGGGATGCTACTTCGTTTTTTTATTTTATATACAAATATTTCTTTCCAATAGGCAGTCTATTTCTTTTAAGTGCGGCAATTATACTGTTATTTCTTGTTTTTAAAAAGGGGAAAGGAAAAGGTGAAACATTATGAAGAAGGGAAAATTGAATGGAACTCCTTCTTACATTGACCAAATCCAAAAATGGTTCGAACATTCCTCTGATGTTGTTTTAAGAACAAAAACTTTTGATAATGAAGGTCGTTATTTGTTGGGATTTTTATATGCGCCAAACTTAGTGGATATGCCATTCATCAATGAAGTGATTCTGCCTACAATATCTAAAGCGGTTCAAGAAAACGGCGAATTAACAATTGATCAATTAAGCAATATCATGGAGATCAATACGCTTAAAAAGGGCTCCGATTTAAAAGAGGGTGTAGAAAGCATTCTTTTTTCAGGAGACCTGATCATTATTAATGAATATTCCAATGAAATTTACCATACCCCATTAGCCAATTCCCCTAAGCGCAGTCCGGAAGAATCCAATATAGAATCTTCCATTCGGGGACCTAGGGATGGATTTGTTGAGAATATATCGGATAACATGTCTTTAATTCGCCAAAGGTTAAAAACGGCATCACTTAAATGTATAGAATATACAATCGGGAAAAGAAGTAAAACTAAAATGTTGCTGCTATATATTGATGACATTATCAATCCCTCGATTCTTTTGGATATTAAAAAACGATTGGATTCATTAAAGGCTGATATCATAGTCAGCAGTTACCAAGTTGAAGAACTCTTATATGATAATCAATTTTCCATCTTCCCCTTAATGGAGTATATCGGTCGACCGGACTATGTTGTTGAATCCTTGAATCAAGGGCGCTTTGCCATCCTCGTAGACGGGAATCCCACAGGCTTGATCGGACCAACCAGTATTAATCAGTTACTTTATTCTGCTGATGACGCACATGCAAGCTTTTTTTACATTAGTTTTATTCGCATCATTCGTGTAGTTGCCTTATTTGTAACGGTTACGTTACCGGGATTTTTTATAGCTTTGGTTTCCTATCAATTCGATCAAATTCCCTTTTCGCTTCTTGCGACGATTTCAATCACGAGACAGGGCTTACCCATACCTGCTTCTTTGGAGGCATTCATGATGATCATATTGTTCGAACTATTTAAGGAAGCTGGTCTGCGCCTGCCGAAAGCTGTAGGTCCGACCGTTTCTGTATTGGGTGGATTGATTATAGGGGATGCAGCGATTCGGGCAGGGCTCACTTCACCCTCCATGCTAGTTGTAATAGCTGTTACAGTTCTCTCAAGCTATACCATAATCAATCAGAATATCGCTGGGAATATCGTTCTTATAAGGTTATTCATATTTGCATGTTCAGCATTCCTAGGCTTGTTTGGATTCTTCATGGGAATATTTCTTATCTTGATTGTTGTGGTTTCCTTGGAAAGTTTCGGACAGCCTTTTGTGAATCCATTTTCCAAACCAAATAAATCGGACATGTTAAAAGTCTTATTCAAGCTTCCGTATGGGATGTTAAGGCAGCGGAATCAAGCTCTACAATCCAGTGATAATGAACCGCAAAAGGAGTCGGACAAATGAGAAAGCTAATTGCAGTCATGGTAATTGGCTGTCAACTTTTATTGACGACAGGCTGTTGGGGAATGAAGGAAATTCAAGCTCAAACATATGGATCCGCTCTAGGGATCGATTATAAAGAGGGTGAATTCATCTTATACTTTCAAGCATTGAATTTTGCGGATATAGCAAAACAAGAGGGGGCCACAGCCTTACAAGAAAAAACTGGTGTTGTCATTGGGAAAGGTAAAGGGGAAAGTATCGAAGAAGCATTTACTGAATTAGAACAAAATGCAGCATTGCCACTTTATATCGGGCATGTTAACTCCTTCATTTTAAGTGAGGATGTAATCAATAAGAAAATGAAGGATTTCATTGAATATGTAGGGAAAGAGCCCTTATTGCGATACAATTCATGGCTGTTTGTTACAAACGAGGATATTAAAAAGGTGTTTGACAGTGATAGTTTCTTTAATCTTCCTAACTTATTCACGATCATTCAAAGGCCAGAGACCGTTATTAATGAAAACTATTTCATTTCCCCGTTAAAATTCAGTGAACTGGTTTCGAAATTTTATCAACCGGTTGGTTCCATTTTAATTCCCTCTTTAGTAATAAATGAGCATCATTACTCAGAGGGCGGGAAGGAAAAGAAGATACCAACGTTGAATGGCGGCTATGTTTTATCAAAACAACAATATAAAGGGTTCGTAAGTAAACAAGATTTGATCGGTTTAAAATGGGTTGAAAATAAGGCGACAGTCATGTTTTTTTCCCTGAATAAACAAAAGGTAAGCGTTGAAATCATGGACCCCAAAACAAACATCAAAGTATTGGAACAACAAAAGGAACCCTTATATGATTTAGAAGTTAAAGCAAATGGAATATTGAAACAAAATCTGGACAACTTGGATATGGAAAAAATCGAAAAAAAGGTAGAAATAAAAATCAAGCAAGATATTTTGAAGACATTGGAGACGGGGGGGGAAATCAATACAGACCTTTTTAACATAAGTGAAAAGGCATACAGATACCATGTCAATAAGTGGGATAATAAAATTATTAATTCCTTTGATAAGACTTCAATAAATAACATAAAAGTTAATATCCATCTTGAACATAGTGAAAATTACAAACGTTAGTTTATAAGTTTCAGGTTATTGCAGATGAGGGAGTTGTGTTAGACTTAACTTATCTGGAAAATTCAGCGGCTGTTGTTGATCATGATAGGCAGCGCTGAATCCGTCCGTTGGCACTGGAGAAGAAGCGTCTTTTACATATGAAGAATGACAGCAAATTCTTTCTCTGCCCCAAAAGAGCTCCCGTGCCGATAAAATGAAAAAGGGTGAAATGAAAAATGAAGACAGTAATCATTGCAACGAAAAATAAAGGGAAAGCCAAGGAGTTCGAAAGCTTATTTTCCGCTAAAGGTTATGAAGTCAAAACACTTCTCGATGTACCGGATGCCCCGGATGTGGAGGAAACAGGCACGACCTTTGAAGAAAATGCGATCCTGAAGGCAGAGGCCATTGCCCATCAGCTAGGCCACTTTGTCATCGCTGATGATTCCGGATTGATTGTAGATGCATTGGAGGGCCGTCCAGGCGTATATTCTGCGCGCTATGCTGGAGAGGCCAAGCGTGATGAAGCAAACACGGAAAAAGTCCTCCGCGAACTGGAAGGCGTGCCAAAAGAGGCTAGGACGGCGAGGTTCTATTGCGCCTTGGCACTAGCGTCGCCCAACCAGGAAACGATTACGGTATCGGGAACGATGGAAGGCTTGATCACGGAACAGCCCTCAGGAACGAATGGATTTGGTTATGATCCCATCTTTTTTGTAGAGGAACAGGGCAAAACAAACGCTGAATTGACAAAAGAGGAAAAAAACCAAATCAGCCACCGTGCCAACGCATTGAGGGCCCTAGATGAAAAACTTGATCTATTTCTAAAAAGGGAAGAAGGAATGTGACGATGAAAGTGCTAATAATGAGTGACAGTCATGGCTTAACTCATGAAATCAGCATGATTGCCGACCGTCATAAACAAGAGGTCGCCGCCATGATCCATTGCGGTGATTCAGAGTTGGAGAGAAATGACCCTCACATGTCGGAGTTTTTGGCCGTTGGCGGGAATTGCGACTATGATTCGGCATATCCGGATGATATTGTGGAGAATATCTCAGGCAAGCGTTTCTTCGTAACGCATGGACACCTCTATAACATAAATATGACCTTGATGAATTTAGCGTATAAAAGTGAAGAGGCTGAAGCGGATATTATTTGTTTTGGTCATTCCCACGCTGCAGGTTCCGAATTGATTGACGGCAAGCTCTTCATCAACCCGGGAAGCATACGCCAGCCGCGGGGACGAAAAGAGAAGACCTATGCCATTTTGGAGATTGGAAATGACCAACTTGAAATCATCTATTATGACCTTGAAGGAAAAATCGTTGAGGATCTAAGAAATGCTTATCAAATGGAATGACTTCATGTATAATGAACAGGAAGCGTTTTTCCCCGCTTCCTGGTTCTTAAAAAAAGAAAAAAACTTTTTTTTGAAAAACCGTTGACTTCCTTTTGGTATCCTACTATAATAAGAAGTGTCCTAAGGGAACAGTTAAGGTAATACATAAGTTTTACCGCAACTTATATCATAAACGTCTCAGTAGCTCAGCTGGATAGAGCAACGCCCTTCTAAGGCGTCGGTCGGGAGTTCGAATCTCTCCTGGGACACTAACTAAGCGGTTATAAAGCCCGCTACGACAACCTTCTATATCGTTTAGTGAAACGGTCAGTATAACGGTTATGTAAGAAATTACACCGTATATCGACTTACATTACTAACGATATAGGAGGTTTTTTCGTATGACCAAAAGAAAAGGTATGTTAGATGTAAATGTTGATCTAAAAAATTTATTGGTGGATTTACCTGTTTCTACTTCAACCCCGAATTAAGACCTAAACCAACAGTTGGATATCCTGCGAATCATAATGATTCTTTTTCCATTTCACAGGCTCTAGAGGTCATTACAAGGCAAATGAAGGTAAGTGGCAATAGAAGTCGCACAATTAGCGATTATGTTCTCCATGTAAAGCATTTTCAAAGTGTAACAAATGTACAATATGTAGGTGAGATTACAGCTAACAGCATTTATCAATGGTTGGACAGTATGAATGTTAGCAATCAAACCAAAATTACAATATGCTATTGCATTAGTATTGTTTGATGCAGGGTTGAAGAAAGGAAAAAACAGTCATTAACTAATGACTGTTTTTTTCTGCATATTTAATTTTAATGAAAGTTCATTGTTAACACATGGTCGTATTTTACAACATTTAACAATTAAAGATTTTTTCAAAAGTTACACCTAATGTGGCTATGGTGGCGACAAAGCTAGACCAACTTGCTCGGTTCTTCCTGCAGACTGTGCTTGCTGTTGCAAAGATGGAAAGGAATCTCATAATAGAACGCACACAGGAAGGTAAAGTACTTGCGAAGCAACGTGAGATGACGGGAATAAGAAATGAACACTTATTCGTAGAGAATATGAACAAGAAGCAAAGAGCCAAGGTTAAGGAAATACTGACTGTCGGTAATCATTGCTTACTTCATTTGTCGTGAAGGAAAGAGATGAAATCAAGAAAAGACAAGCCGAGGGCAGCGCAGTAGCAAAGAAGAAAGAGTCGTCCAGCCTTAGCATGCGAAGGACTGGGAGAAGTATTACGAGCAGTAAAGTAAAAGAGATACAGCGGGGCAGGTCATGGAATCATTGGGTATGTCTCAGGCAATTCTACTACATCGAGAATTTGGTGATCTAATTGATACATAATACAATCAATGATAACTAAGCAATAGGAGGAAAACAGGAGTGTATAGATTAGATGCAGTCAATAATAGATTAGAAGAAATCCAAGAAACTACTTTCACCGAAAATGATTTGAAAGAGCGGCAACACATCGAAGAGTGGATACGTAAAAGCCCAGATGTATTAGGTGAAGACCTACTGATAATTGCCCATGAATACGATAAATTTGAAGTGAATGAACGGCTAGACCTTCTAGCGATCGATAAAGAAGGTAATTTAGTGATCATTGAAGTGAAAAGAGACGCAACGGGTAGCAATGCCGACTTCCAAGCTCTGAAATATGCTTCATATTGTGCAAGACTAAGTCCAAATGATATTCTGGAGACTTACGAAGAATATGTAAAGGTGAATTCTGCAGTAACTAATGCTAAGGATGAACTGATGGAATTTTTAGAAGTGGAGATCGAAGAGGAATTAAACAATATCCTTAACAACAGCCAACGGATTATCATAGTTGGAAAAGATATTGATAAGAGAATTCTTTCCGTTTGCACATGGTTGTATGAGAATAGCATTGATATAAAATGTGTAACGATTAAACCTTATAAGTTGGAGGATCAGATCATCTTAGACACAAATCAAATTATTCCACCATATAAGCTTGAGGACTATTATATTAATAAGAAGACTACAGCTAAAGAACGAAAAATTAGCATAGATCAAGATGTATCAACCTTTTTGAAGGAATTTCAAACTTCGTAAATACGAAAACGGAATATACGGCTCGCTATGGTGGCAAAAGAGATTACTTTGTCGGACATCAGTTTTTGAACATTCCGTGGAAGTTTGTTTTTGTTTATAAGAAAGACCGAACAGCCTCCGTATTTATTGAGTCTTATAAAAAAGAGGGAACAGACTTAATTCGATCCATTGCTTCTAATCACCTTGAAGAATTAAGAGTGTTATTAGGATGCGAAGTGGAATTAATTAGAGGCTCAAGAAACACAGATCTTTATAAGTTAGTTGCTAAGTTAAACTTCTTTGAGCATCAGTCCTTTGATGAATGTGTCAGTCAGTATACAAACACTTTTGTGAAGTATCAACAGTTCTTAAAAGCCAAAGTTCGTCATTCTTGAAATAAATGGTAGTTGGTGAAATTTAACTGTTTATTTGATGGCTCAAATGTTAAGTCATCACGAGAGACACGTTCTTCACCTTTTTTGTCCCGTGCAGTGGATTTGTTAAGATAACATCAAAGTTAGAACTTCTTGAACAATCTATTTTGTCTAAAGCTTTCCAAGGAGAACTTGGAACAAATGACCCAAGTGAAGAAAATGCTATTGATATTTTAAAAGAATTGCTACAGAACAAGCTAAATAATTGTAAGAAGGCATCCATCTAAATAGTGGATGTTTTTTTATTGTATCAATAGAGAAAGTTGTTTCTAAAGTAGGAGTGCGAGTGTCATTGTATTGGATTAATACTTGAATGATGTAATATACTAGCCAAGCTAACAATGATGTCATTGAGCCTATATAGGTGTTTCATAGGAATGCTTGCCAAATGGTTTGAGTATTTGTTAGTCGTAATTCTAACCCACCTCAAAATATAATATTACTAGTATTGCAATGAGTATTATACTAAGTTATAATAAAAATCACGATTACGGTCTAAGTTCGAAAAGTGACCGTTATACTGAACTGAAGAAAAACAGCGATACGTCTCAGTAGCTCAGCTGGATAGAGCAACGCCCTTCTAAGGCGTCGGTCGGGAGTTCGAATCTCTCCTGGGACACTAACAGAAAAAAGCCAAAACCTTCTAAAGGTTTTGGTTTTTTTACTTTTTCTGAGCTGTTTTAGGTTACCGAGGGAATATGAAATGAACGTAGAAAGAATGCATTTCCTTTTGCATCCATTGAATTAATATTGGTTGTATGCAGAAAAGAAGTTTTTTATTTCGTATTTATCGCAGGTGGATGATCTTTTATGTCGAACTTGTTATGAATAAGGAGATGTTTAAATGAATAAAGATAGATTATTCAAGTTCATTCAAACTTCCACTCGGGGCAATTTCTTTTCAGTCGAAATATCCGAAGATGGAACTAAGGTAGTCCAATTAGCCAAGGAGCTAGAAAAAGAGGGAAGAATCAAGTTGAGGGAATGCTCGCGAAAAGAACAAGGTGTTTATCTGGAAGGAATACTTAAGTTTGTGCCAAGCTAATACTTAATAAGCTTTAACAAAGGACTTATACTACGAATTTCATATGCCCCATAGAAAAAAGGATCCAATCATGGATGCTTCAAACTGCAGACAAACTCGATGAAAATTGAGTTTGTCTGCAGTTTTTTTGGGTTTGTACAATTTGAACGTTACCTCAAGGCACTCGCTTTCCGCGGGCGGTCCGCCCTTGGCGCCTTTGTGCCTGCGGGGTCTCCCCTGAGCGCGCTTTTCTAAGCAGAAGTCTCGCACACCCGTTCCAAAGAAGGCCCCTTGTGTCTACAAACTGAAGCATGATGCTTTTTTTTTATATTTATCAAGTTCTATTTAAGGTTTGGAGCTTTTATCATCTTCTTCACTTAGTTGATTTGTACTTGATTGGGTTTGTAAAAGTATTTCATAATCGTATAACGTAATTCTGGCAGTGATGCCTTGAATTGTTCCGATAAATGATGAAATGCCAAATCGTTATGGTTTGGTTTGAAGAAACAATCTGTTCGTGTTCATCTTTCAATGATATATCCTCCTCTAAAAGCTTTATCGCTCTTATACAGCATATTATTTAGATAGGCTCTTTTCGTAAAGATTGTTGTTTTTAAAACGAAACTATTTAAGGTTGATTGGAGCGGAAGTGCGAGACTCCTGCGGGAGCAGCGGGACAGGTGAGACCCCACAGGCGTTTACGCCGAGGAGGCTCACCGCCCGCCCCGCGGAAAGCGAGCATCTGGAGGGGAATCAACCACAACTCACTACCTGGTAAATAGCAACAAAGTATGTGAAAACAGCCTTTAGATAAGATAGATGAAGGCTATATTTCGACATTTACGCTCCACCATTATTAATTGCATTATAGCGGAATAGTACCAGGGGGATCATTAACTTGATTGAATGGTGAAAGGTCCATCTCCCGGCTCCCTGAAATTTTGTTCACTACCCTGCCACCCTCGTTTTATGAATCCCTTCCGACTTTCAAGAATGCTGGTATAATCCGTATATCCTTTGGTGCAATTATAAAAAAAACCGTAAAAACATTGACATAATTCAAACAAATTAATATTATGTTTAGTATATTATAAACTTTATGAGGAAGTGTTTGGTTTTATGAAGGACGCTGAAATGTTTTGGAGCGCATCCCAAGATGAGCTTAAACAAGGGTATATCGAAGAAGGGAGCCAGTATATTTGTTTACTGTGCGGACTTGCAATTGAAAAGGGAATAGTATATCCGGAAGATGGGGTTCTTTATGAAGCTGAGAGGTATATGCGGATTCATATTGAGCGTGCACATCGTTCCGTTTTTGAATACTTGATTGATCTGGATAAAAAACTTACAGGTCTTACGGTCCACCAAAATCGCCTTCTTCGCCTTTTTTACCAGGGGAAGAATGATGCTGAGGTTCAGGAGGAAATGGGGATTGGAAGTTCTTCCACAATTCGTAACCATCGCTTTGTGTTGAAAGAGAAAGAGCGGCAGGCTAAGTTGTTTTTAGCCATGATGGAACTTTTGAAAGATAAAGATGAATATGCGCCGGCGTTCATCCCCCTTCATCAAAAAGCAAGGATGGTCGATGATCGTTATAACGTTACCGAGGATGAAAAGATTACTGTGCTGAAAAAGTATTTCCCTAAAGGCAGTCAGGGTGGATTAAAGTCTTTCCCGCCAAAAGAAAAACAAAGGCTAATCATTCTCCTGGAAATTACGAAGCGTTTTGAAAATGAGCGAAAATACGAAGAAAAAGAAATCAATCAAATATTGGGTGCCGTTTATCATGATCATGTTTTATTGAGAAGATATTTAATAGAATATGGATTCTTGGATAGGAAGCCTGATGGAAGCCAGTATTGGCTGAAAAAATGATGACTGGAGGCAAGGAAGATGGATCGTAAAAAAGAATTGAAGCAATTATATAAAGAAACGAAGGTTGAAGCGGGTGTATACCAAATAAGAAATACGGTAAATAATAAAATCTTTATCGGCAGCACCAGAAATTTAAAGACCTTGAAGGGTAAACAATTTGAATTGGAAATGGGAACGAACACCAATAAAGTGCTGCAAGGTGAATGGAATCAATATGGGAAAGAAGCTTTTTCTTTTGAGATACTGGAGGTATTGAAACCGAAAGAAACAGGATTTTTCGATGCTAAACGGGAATTGAAAAAACTTGAAGAAGAGTGGATGGAAAAAATACAGCCATATGAGGAACGGGGATACAATAAAGCGAAATCCAACTGACTTATCTCTCCGAATTCCTGGTTCTCGATTTAGCGTTAACACATCTCGTCTCATAATTTAAATTAGATGAATTACGTATTATAGCTGATGGTGATATTTGGTGTTTACGATTAGGTGGTGCTGGGATGGAGAATGGAGATGGATATTTAAGAGCAAAAAAAAGGGTGGAAAACCTTAAGGCATTTTCATTCATTTAACGGTGTCACCTATTGTCGGATCCTGGTTATTGGGGGTTCCTTTATCCATTTGGAGGGTGGAGGATTGGAGTTCTGGTGCATGGCATAGCAATCTTTGCACATGGGAGCTTTACGTCTTTAGTGGGAAGATAGAAAGATAAAAGAATACATGGAAAAGGATAAAAAGGACAGCTGAAAATGGGATATTCAAAATAGGGAGTCATTATGGCTCTTTTTTTCGTGGGAAGATAATTATGATATCTCACTTGTTGTTGGTTTTTAAATGGTTTAAGCTATTAGTGAGGGGTCCTGTTTGTAAAACTTAGGGGGAACCCTTGAAGGACCTTCTCTAAATACATCATTTTTAGGAGTTGCGAATGAAAAAAATAGGATGGACCATAACGGGGATAGGGACAATCATTGCACTGGGTGCCTTGCTTTATCCTTTGGATGTTATTGATAAAACACAATGTATATATTTATTGCTTGGCGGCGCAGGCCTAATGTTTGTCGGGTCTATGTTCAGGGCCATGTCGTTCCTTAAGAGATGACTGATAATGAGAGGCCCGAGTCCTGAAGGCGGCGGATTAAGATGTGTTACGAGTCTTTCACATCAGTTACATAAGAATTGATTCAAAAATGTTCAATTAAGGTGATGACATGGAGAAAAATCAATTGAAATATGCTCAGCAGCATCTGGCTAATGAACGCACCTTTTTGGCGTGGATAAGAACGGTGATTGCGATAGTGGGGGTTGGCTTTCTCACGACGAGCCTGCATTTTACGATTGGTGTGCATCGGGATGCCCGAATAGACTTGATCAGTATCATACTGGGGATGCTTGCATGTGCATTGGGCCTTGTGATTACGGTGCTGGCGACGTTCGGTTATCTGCAGAAGAAGCGGCAAATCAATGAAGGGACGTTTCGGCCCTCGAGTGCGCACGTAATTCTCATCGCTGTTTTTATGGTCATATTGTTATCGATCATTATTTTATATTTTCTGTCCATAAAAGTATAACGCTCTGCCCTATCCTATATAGGGCAGTCGGTTTGTCGACAAAAGGGGTTCGGAATGTATTAATTCCGAACCCCTTTTGATATTTCTTGGAATTTTTCTCAAGATTAAGAGCTTAGGTCTCTACGAGCCCACTATGTTAGGCCATTTTTGGACCTTGCCATGTCCAATTGGCCATCTTCTTTACATTCATGGCAGCGAAAGTAAGCATCGCCTGCATCGACAATTTTTTAAGTCCCCTTAAAGCAGTCCAACGCATCCCATGCTTTTCTTTTGCATCTGCGAATACACGCTCAATCGTTTCCTTGCGTTTCGCATAGATAGGTTTTACATCTTGATGATGACGTAGGTGATCTGCTTCTTCCATATTTTCTTGCCAGATATGGCGCGTCACCACTTTTTGATGGTCTTTGCTTTCTGTACACTGTGATAAAAATGAACATGTCTTACAAATGTGTTTGGGAGATTTGTACTCACGATATCCCTCTTTATTTGTTGTTGAGTACTTTAAAATTTTAAAACAAAAAAGACTGCAGGCAAAAGGGTTATATCTAATTGTTAAAACAAAGTTGATTGGAACGGAAGGGACGAGACTCCTGCGGGAAAAGCGCGTCCAAGGGAGACCCCACAGGCGCAAAGGCGCCGAGGAGGCTCCCCGGACCGCCCGCGGAAAGCGAGTGCCCTACGTTCTAATCAACGTTCGAATTTTTAAAACCCTCAAAAAAAACTGTAGACAAACTCGATTTTCATCGAGTTTGTCTACAGTCTGTCTGCCCTATCCTATAAAGGGCAGTTTTTTAGTTTCTGCTATTTACTTATTCTAACACCATCATGGAAAGATTCCTTCCATTTATTAGTTGCGATAAAAAAACAGAAGCTTGAAAAACTTTGAATTACATTATGGTTGTGCAAGAGTAAGAAAAACCTTGTTAAAAGATTTCATGCAGTACGAACACCTCAGTTTCAGTGAATTCTAGGCTTTACGGGAAATATATCTTCGGAAAATCGTCTCGGAGTTAGCTGGAAAATCAATCATGATTTCCAAGTCATGTCATTTACCTACCTTGGATCATTTTTTATCATCCCTCTTTTATTTGTAAGTAAACTTCACATAGCAATAATTTGAGTAAGCTTTAAATATTTGGTTAATTTCCATTTTGTGAGATATGATAAAAAGGAATTAAAAGGAGGTCATCGAGATGGTGGATATCAAAAAAGGTGAAAGTTCTTTTTTTGTCGAAGAATCTGGCGAGAAACTGGCAGAAATCACATTTTTTAAATCAGGTGATGATGAAATCACAGTTGATCATACCGTAGTTTCTGACAAGCTTCGCGGGCAAAAGGTAGGAAATGCCCTTGTCGAAAAGGTAATAGGATTCGCCCGTGAGGAAAAACTTAGAATTGTTCCAGTATGTTCGTTCGTTCAAAAACAGTTTGAAAAAAATGCAGAATACGAGGATGTTTTGGCTAAATGAACCAGGGGGCTGGACACTTGGGTTGGATTATATCCTCCTGTGTTCAGCCCTTTTGCATGATGGGAAATCCAGCACCCCTTCCATTTCTTCTGGTCATATATTTAGATAATGCGCCTTGCCGTCTGCGGCAAGGCGCATTAAATATAGGGGAGGCGCCAGAATGGCTATCAAATTACAAACCTTGTTGAATCGCGCAAAGGGGAACACGGGAAGTAAAATGGACCCGGTCGTGAACGAGTCGATACTTGAAGTGGTTAAATTAGCTTATGAAGCGGGGATATTTGTTCAAATCACGGCTGGTTACCGATGTTTCTTTATGAATAAGGCAGAACGAATAAATCAAAGCCGATCGTGACATATGCCAGAGCGGGCCAACCCTTGCATAACTATGGACTTGCTGTAGATTTTATCATTGTTAGTGATGACGGCGAGCGGGCATTGTGGACAGAGGAAGAAAAGTGGACAAGAGTACCAGCCATGGCAAAATCCCTGGTATTTGTTTAGGGGGGATTTTGAATCGTTCCGGGATTTTCCGCATCTTGGGATGTCGGGCGGTTTATCTACGAGAGATCTTCAAAAGGGATTTAGGCCAAGTATTTATCAAGAGTTGCGTTAACGCCCCTTTTCATAAAGGAGATTGACAGTTAGAAATGAAGCCAAAAGGAATAATGGGTGATTCCGCATATGAGTGGGTAATGGAAATACATGGATGCGTAATTGGAGTTTCTGATGAATAAGTTTTTTATAAATTTAAAATTCTAACTCTGAAATCTAACATTTTTAAAAATTAATAATTGAAATAACTTATTTATAGAATGTGGTCATGATAGGTATGTAAGCGTATACAACAAAACTCGCAATTTAGAATTATCAAAAAATTCTCAAAAACCTGTTGACTACTACATGAAATACACGTAAGATAATCACAAATACAAGACATCAAACATAAGCGTTTCGAAAAATATGAATAATGCGAAAAACATTGAAGAGGATAAGTAGTCTTTTAAAAAGGCAGTCACAGAGAGCCGGGTAGCTGAGAGCCGGTATTGTCCCAAAAGATGAACTCACCTTGGAGTTTCAGCTTGAACGTCAGACTAGTAGGGCTGAACGGGTGCGTACCAGTACCCGTTACCAAAACAGAGAATAGTGTAGACTATTCAAAGTGCGCATGGAGTTTCATGCGAAAAAGGGTGGTACCGTGGAGTGGCTCATCAAGCCTTTTCACCCCTTTAACTTGCCGAGTGCAAGTACATTTGGGGTGAAAAGGCTTTTTTGTATGCCTTAAAAGCTGAAAATTCTGAATCTTGGGAAATTATTTTATAGGAAAGTGAAGGGGGTATTAACGAAATGACACAAAAATCAGTGGTCGCTGATCGGAACGGTGGAAAGACACATTATAGTGGTGCCGAATTTCTGCTGAATGCATTGAAAAAGGAAAATGTTGAAGTCATCTTTGGATATCCGGGTGGTTCCGTATTGCCGATTTATGACAAGCTTTACAGTTCAGAGCTTTTTCATATTTTGACAAGACACGAACAAGGTGCGATCCATGCAGCGGAAGGATACGCCAGGATAACCGGCAAGCCGGGGGTGGTCATAGTCACATCCGGTCCAGGGGCGACGAACATTGTCACTGGTTTGGCTGATGCAATGATCGACTCATTGCCGCTTGTGGTTATTTCGGGTCAGGTCGCTACCAGTGTAATTGGTTCAGATGCATTCCAGGAAGCGGATGTACTGGGGATCACTACACCGATTACAAAACATAATTACCAGGTAAGAAAGCCGGAAGACCTCCCGCGCATTATAAAAGAAGCTTTTTATATCGCTTCAAGCGGCAGGCCTGGCCCAGTATTAATTGATATACCTAAAGATATGGCCATTTTAGAAGGTGCATACACGGATGAGGAGCCAGAAATGGATCTCCCTGGTTATCAGCCGACGACCAAGCCGAATTACTTACAGATCAGAAAGCTTGTTGAAGCCGTAAGTGGAGCGAAAAGACCGGTCATTCTTGCAGGGGCAGGCGTCCTGCATGCGAAGGCATCTCACCTATTAAAGGACTATGTCGAGCAGCAAGGCATTCCCGTCGTCCACACTTTATTGGGTCTTGGAGGTTTTCCGGCGGAACACCCCCTCTTTATCGGAATGGGTGGTATGCATGGCTGTTTTGCAGCAAACATGGCGTTATCGAAATGTGACCTATTAATCAATATCGGTGCCAGGTTCGATGATCGATTGACTGGAAATCTAGCGAAGTTCGCACAGCATGCAACGGTGGCCCATATCGATATTGATCCAGCGGAAATCGGTAAAAATGTACCGACGAAAATTCCAGTTGTCGGAAGTGCTAAGGAAGCACTGACGGAGTTAATCGCACAAAATGGCAAGAAGCCGGAAATTGAAAAATGGACCACACAGCTGACTGCATGGAATGAAGAGTTCCCATTGCGTTATACACATGAAGAAGGTGTGCTGAAACCACAGCGGGTCATCCAGATGCTTCATGAAAAAACGAAAGGGGAGGCCATTGTTACGACGGATGTTGGACAGCATCAAATGTGGGCAGCGCAATACTATCCGTTTAACAAACCGAATTCATGGGTCACTTCCGGTGGACTCGGAACGATGGGCTTTGGCTTACCTTCGGCTCTCGGAGCACAACTGGCGAATCCGAAAGCGACGGTGCTTTCCATATCGGGAGATGGCGGTTTCCAGATGTGCCTGCAAGAACTATCGGTCATTGCCGAAATGAATCTGCCGATCAAAATCATCATTGTCAATAACGGGGCACTCGGGATGGTAAGGCAGTGGCAGGAACTCTTTCATGATAACCGTTTCTCACACAGTATTTTTCAATCGCATCCGGACTTTGTGAAATTAGCCGATGCTTATGGAATTCCGGGTTACAAGGTGACGACGGAGGAAGAAGCCAGCAACTGCCTGGATGTAGCGTTAGCGACAGATGGTCCGGTATTAATCGATTTCCGTGTAAAGCAAAAAGAAAATGTCTTTCCGATGGTAGCACAAGGAAAAGGGCTTGATGAAATGGAAGGAGTTTAATCAATGAAAGGAATTCTAAGCCTCACCGTGAACAACCGGCCAGGCGTCCTGAATCGGATTACGAATCTGTTCACGAAAAGAAATTATAACATTGAAAGCATGGCTGTCGGCCCATCCGAGCAGGAAGGCATTTCAAGGATGACCTTCGTGGTCGATGTTGATGACGAAACAGTCGTTGAACAGATCACCAAGCAATTAAACAAGCAGATCGAAGTATTGAAAGTATATGATATTACGAATCAATCCATTGTGGCGAGGGAACTTGCACTCATCAAAATATTGGTGACAACACATACCCGAGCTGAGATTTATTCAGTCATCGAACCCTTCCGTGCATCAGTAATTGATGTCAGTAAAGATAGCTTGACCGTCCAAATCACTGGGGAATCGGATAAAATCGAAGCCTTCATCGAACTGATCAAGCCATATGGCATCAAGGAATTGGCAAGGACAGGGACAGCCGCCATCCCGCGTGGAATGCAAATAGCACACGCCAAGAGCGCAACAATTGTATAAAAAAAACAAAAACAATAATGAAAAGAAAAGGGAGATGTAATTATTATGGCAAAAGTATATTATAACGCAGAAGCAAACGAGAATTTTTTCAACAATAAAAAGGTAGCGGTCATCGGATATGGTTCACAAGGACACGCACACGCACAAAACCTACGTGACAGTGGTGTAGAAGTAATCATCGGAATCAGGAAAGGTAAATCCTTCGATAAAGCGGTGGAAGACGGGTTCAATGTTTACACAGTTAAAGAAGCCGCTGAACAGGCAGACGTAATCATGAACCTTTTACCTGATGAAACTCAGCCGAAAGTATACCAAGAAGAAATCAAACCGGTATTGCGCGCAGGTCAAGCGTTAATGTTCGCACACGGATTCAACGTCCATTTCAATCAAATCGTTCCTCCGGCAGATGTGGATGTATTATTAGTCGCTCCAAAAGGTCCGGGACATCTTGTTCGCCGTACATATGAACAAGGTGCAGGGGTGCCGGCATTGTTCGCCATCTATCAAAATGTTACGGGTGAAGCAAGAGAATTGGCACTTGCGTACGCTCGGGGAATCGGTTCTTTAAGAGCTGGCGGTTTGGAAACTACTTTCCAGGAAGAAACGGAAACGGATCTATTTGGAGAACAGGCCGTACTTTGCGGCGGATTGACTTCCCTTGTGAAAGCTGGTTTCGAAACCTTGACAGAAGCTGGATACCAGCCGGAAGTGGCATATTTCGAGTGTTTACATGAACTTAAATTAATCATCGACCTTATGTATGAGGGCGGAATGGAAAACATGCGCTATTCCATTTCTGACACAGCTCAATGGGGAGATTTCGTTTCTGGACCACGCGTTGTGACGGAAACTACGAAAGAGGCCATGAAAGCTATCTTGAAAGACATCCAAGACGGTGAGTTCGCTAAAGGATGGATCTTGGAAAACCAAGCGAACCGTCCAGTCTTCAATGCTATCAATAATCGTGAAAACCAACATCAAATCGAAGTGGTTGGCCGTGAATTAAGAAAAATGATGCCATTCGTAAAACCTCAACAAAAAGAGAAAGAAGTGGTAGCCGTTGCGAAAAATTAATATATTTGAAACTACGCTTCGAGATGGGGAGCAATCAGCCGGTGTGAATTTGAATTTTACCGAAAAGCTTGAAATTGCTTATCAGCTTGAAAGATTGGGTGTTGATATTATCGAAGCCGGTTTTCCGGCAGCATCCAAAGGGGATTTCAACTCCGTACAGGAAATCGCGCGCAAAATTAAAAACAGCTCTGTTACGGGGCTGGCGCGTGCTGTAAAAGGAGATATTGATGCAGCTTGGGATTCATTAAGGGACGGGGCGGAACCGAGATTGCATACGTTCATCGCCACTTCGCCCATTCATCGTGAATATAAGTTAAAAATGTCGAAGCAGCAAGTGATTGAAAAGTCGGTTGAAATGGTTAAGTACGGAGCAGCGCGTTTTCCGATCGTGCAATGGTCTGCAGAAGATGCAAGCCGTACGGAACTTGACTATTTGGCTGAAATCGTTGAAGCGGTCATTCAAGCTGGTGCTAAGGTCATTAATATCCCGGATACTGTAGGGTATGCAGCTCCAATCGAATACGGAAACATTTTCAGATACCTTCGTGAACATGTTCCTTCTATTGATAAGGTTAGCTTATCTGCACACTGCCATGACGATCTTGGAATGGCAACGGCCAATTCATTGGCTGCCATCGAAGGCGGGGCTACACAAGTCGAAGGCACAATCAACGGCATTGGTGAACGTGCTGGAAATGTGGCACTTGAAGAGGTGGCTATGGCACTCTACATCCGTAAAGATTTCTATCAAGCGGGAACGGGCCTTGTATTAAATGAAATTAAAAGGACCAGTGACCTGGTCAGCCGCCTTACGGGAATGCAAGTTCCTGCTAATAAAGCCATAATAGGCGCCAATGCTTACGCACATGAATCTGGCATTCATCAGGATGGCATGTTAAAAGAAAAAACGACATACGAAATCATATCACCTGAACTCGTCGGAGTTTCGTCCAATTCACTTGTTTTAGGGAAGCATTCAGGACGGCATGCTTTTAAAGAAAGGTTACAAGAGTTGAATTTTACGGTAACGGATGAGGAAATGAACTCATTATTCGTTCAATTCAAGGAATTAGCCGATAATAAAAAGACCATGACTGATGAAGATATCGTGGCACTGGTGCTTGAAGAGAAAGCGACGGATATCAGTTTCTATGACCTGATTTCTTTCCAGATTTCCCACGGTACACATCAAGTTGCCACAGCGACGGTTACACTGAAAAAAGGCGATAATGAAGAGATTCAGGAAGCGGCTACAGGGGCAGGAAGTGTTGAAGCCCTCTATAACACGCTTGAAAGATGTTTGGGCAGTGAAATCAACTTACTGGACTATCGAATTCAATCGGTGGGTGGCGGTATGGATGCCCTTGCTCAGGTTTTTGTGAAAATTGATTATAACGGTGTGGAAACGAGCGGCCGCGGTCTTGATCAGGACGTCTTGGAAGCATCTGCCAAAGCGTATTTGAACGCTGTGAACCGTGTGATCATCATGAAGGAACTGGAAGAAAAAGCAGTATTACAATAGGAAGGGGAGATTTCGATGAAAAGGAATATTGCGGTGCTTCAAGGAGATGGCATCGGGAAAGAAGTAACAAGAGGCGCTGTAGAAATCCTCGAAGCCGTTGCCCAAAGATATGGACACGATTTTGAATTTCAATATGGTGAGATTGGAGGCGGGGCCATCGATAACACAGGCTCCCCCTTGCCGGATGAAACAGTGGAGATTTGTAAAAACAGCGATGCGGTATTATTGGGTGCCGTTGGAGGACCTAAGTGGGATGACCAGCCTGCACACCTAAGACCGGAACGTGGTTTGTTGAAAATCCGAAAAGATTTGAATCTTTATGCTAACATCCGTCCAATCAGCTACTATTCCAGCTTGTCGGAATCTTCTCCTCTTAAAAAGGAATTCATTGAAGATGTTGATTTCGTGATTGTTAGGGAACTAACTGGCGGCCTGTATTTCGGTAAGCCAAGTGAGCGCGTTGAAAGAGAAGGGAAAGAAGCTGTCGTCGATACCCTTTTCTATCAGAAAAGCGAAATGAAGCGCATCATTGAACTTGCTTTTGAATTAGCATCGGAACGCAAGAAAAAAGTAACATCCGTGGATAAAGCGAATGTTCTTGAATCTAGCAGGATGTGGCGTGAAACGGCTGAAGAAATCGCCAAGGGCTATCCGGATGTAATCCTTGAACACATGCTTGTGGATAATGCAGCCATGCAACTGATTAAAAACCCGAAACAATTTGATATTATCGTGACGGAGAATATGTTCGGTGATATTTTAAGCGATGAAGCGTCTGTATTGACTGGCTCGCTTGGAATGCTTCCTTCCGCCTCCATATCAACGGAAGGGCCTAATCTATATGAACCGATTCATGGCTCTGCTCCTGATATTGCGGGAAAAAACTTAGCTAATCCAATTGGGACCATTTTATCAGCGGCGTCCATGCTGCGTTTGTCCTTTGGCTTGGAAGATGAGGCACATGCCGTTGAGCAGGCAGTGGAAACGGTCCTTGATTATGGTTTGAGAACAGGCGATATCGCAAATGGCCAACCAATTATTACGTCTACTTCAGAGATGATTGCAGAAATAAAAGCCAATCTTTTAGACCAGGAAGCCATTTCCAATATCATGGGAGCTTACGCATAAACTTCTTTCACGGCCTAATATTAGGCCGTGTTTTTTAAAAAAATATAAGATTGATCGAGGTGGGATAAGATGGGAAAGTCGATAATAGAGAAAATATGGGATCGTCATATTGTGAATGAAGAGGAAAATAAACCGGATTTGATTTATATAGACCTTCAATATATTCATGAAGTGACATCTCCGCAAGCATTTGAAGGATTGAGATTAAAAGGACGCACAGTCAGGAGACCAGACCGTACTTTTGCGACAATGGATCATAATGTACCAACCGTTAATCGCTATTTCATCGAGGATGATATTGCTAGAAAGCAATTAGAGGCACTAGACCAAAACTGTAAGGAGTTCGGTATCCGCCTGGCTGATTTGGACAGCCCGGAACAAGGGATCGTTCACGTTATCGGGCCGGAATTAGGGCTTACACAGCCAGGGATGACGATTGTATGCGGTGACAGTCATACTTCCACACATGGTGCGTTTGGATCGATTGCGTTTGGAATCGGTACGAGTGAAGTTGAGCATGTTTTGGCCACACAAACCCTTTGGCAAACAAAACCGAAAACATTAAAGCTTGAGGTTAATGGCAAACTTGGACACGGTGTGATGGCGAAAGATGTCATTTTATATGTGATTTCTAAATTTGGCGTCGATTTCGGCACTGGGCACATCATTGAGTATTGCGGGGAAGTTTTCCGGGATATGTCGATGGAAGAGAGAATGACGGTTTGCAATATGTCGATTGAAGGCGGGGCAAGGGCGGGGCTGGTTGCTCCTGATGAAACAACCTTCTCATATTTGAAAGGTCGTAAATATTTGCCGAAAGGAGAAGAGTTCGAGCAATGTGTTCAGGAGTGGAAGTCACTTTCAAGTGATGAGGATGCTGTATATGACCAAGAAATCATTCTTGATGGCAGCCTGATTTCACCTATGGTCAGCTGGGGTACAAATCCTGGAATGGCTAGTGGAGTGGACGGAAAGGTACCTACCTTCGCGGAAGGTATCATGGATTCTAAGGAGCTGAATCGGGCACTTGAGTACATGGGTCTTGAGGAAGGCATGCCAATCACGGATATCCCCGTTCAGCATGTATTCATAGGATCTTGTACGAACTCACGCATTGAAGACTTGCGGCAGGCCGCAGAAATGATCGATGGCAAGACTGTGCAAAAAGGAGTTCGGGCGATGGTCGTTCCCGGTTCACAGAGTGTTAAAAGGCAAGCGGAAGATGAAGGATTGGATGAGATCTTCAAATCTGCGGGCTTTGAATGGCGTGAATCAGGTTGCAGCATGTGCTTGAGCATGAACCCTGATGTGGTTCCAGCCGGAGAGCATTGTGCCTCCACCAGTAATCGGAACTTTGAAGGCAGGCAAGGAGCTGGTGCAAGGACACACCTAGTTAGTCCGGCAATGGCTGCCGCGGCGGCCATTCATGGGAAATTTGTCGATATCAGGAATTCGGAAAGAACTGAACAGGTCCATTAAGAATAAGAATTAACCGGAGGTGCAGAGAATGGAACCCATTACTATTTACAAAGGAAGAGCGGCGGCACTTGACCGTAAAAACGTGGATACGGACCAAATCATTCCAAAGCAATTTTTAAAACGGATTGAGCGAAGCGGATTTGGAGAATTTTTATTCTATAACTGGCGTTTTGATGAGAATGGAAAAGAAAGTCCTGATTTTGAATTGAATCAGCCCCATAATAAAAACGCGTCCATTTTAATAGCAGGTGAAAATTTTGGCTGCGGTTCTTCTCGTGAGCATGCTCCGTGGTCATTGAAAGACTATGGATTCGATATCATCATCGCACCGTCTTATGCTGATATCTTTAAAAGTAATTGCATGAAAAATGGCATGGTCCCCATCGCTTTAACCCAGGCTGAAGTAAAGTATTTAATGGAGAGGGTGTCGGCAACTGATTATGAGTTGACTATCGACCTTCCCAATCAGACATTGAAAGATGGTCAAGGGTTTGAAACAAGCTTTGACATCCATCCATATTGGAAGGAAATGCTTATTAAGGGCTGGGATGAAATTTCGATAACCCTGCAATATGATCAAAAGATTTCTGCCTATGAATCGCAAGAAAAGGTTGTATCGAGTATTTAATTGAAGAATGTCATTTTCCCGTCATCCTTTCATTTGAAAGGATGCGGGTTTTTTTTGAGGAAGCTGGTTAAGACGGAATGGCGTTCATCCGTCCATATAATTTTGTGTTTCCTGCTATTACATGCTAAACTGTTTTTCAAAAAGCGAACGGTGAGGCGGAAAATAGGATGGATAATGAGAACAACCAAAAGAAGGCCGGAGAAACCAAGATTATCGCCTTTCCAAATCTCGGTGAAAGGCTGATTGCAAAAGGGCTTGACGAGCTTGGGAACAGAAACTTTATAGCGGCTGCACAGCTTTTCAGCCAAGCCAGGGAGTATGAGCCCGAAAATGATGAAGTTTGCATGGGGCTTGTAGTCTCACTAGTAGAACTTGAGTATTATGAGGAGTCAAAAGAGTTGTGTATAGAGATGCTGAATAAAGGCATAGGCGACTATTTTCAACTTATCAATATCTATTTGATGGTACTGCTGCAATTAGGCGAGCATCAGGAAATGGTCACGACAATCGAGCTGCTATTTGAAGAGAGCCAAATTCCCTTTGATAAAGAGGAACATTTCGAAAAGATGCTTCAGTTCAGTAAAAGGGCCCTTGAGGATAAAAAAGAAGAAAAGGAAAGGCAAAATCAGCAGCTTGCAGAGGAATTGCAGGAGAATGATCTTTTTGAAGGGAAAATGGATAATGAAATGTTCATGGTCATTTCAAAACTAACGAATATCAATATTCGACCATTTATCCCGGAAATCGTACAATTTCTACAAAATGATGAGGGACACCCTTTCTTTAAAACGATGCTCCTTAACATTCTTATTGACCAGGAATATAACGAGGAAGTGACACTAAGGAAATTCAATCAAACGAAGTCGGTCATACCAAGGGAATTGAAAAGTGTGAAGGAGACGGACTTCTATAAGAAGGTCACCGGCCTGACTGAAGAGGAAATCAGTCAGGAAAATCCGAGCTTATTTGAAATGGTCCATAGTTTGATTGACCGTCATTCCTTTATATTGTATCCCTTTGAACCTGGACCTGAAAGATTTGCGGCGTGGGCAGCAGCCTATCATGCCTTAGCGGAAGAATACATGACTGGGGAAGTTTTTGGGAGTGACTTGGCTGACCTTTATCTGGCTGATGAAGAAACCGTTGCGGATATCCTATCCTATTTAAAAGAAATTGAGGAAATTTCTTATCCCATTATTTAAGCTATTGCTGTTGTAACAGATTAAACCTGTGGTATAATGTAGTGGTTGTAATGTATAATCGTCAGGTTTGGACGATTTCCCAATATTTTTTTTGGGTATATTTGAGGGATGACTTGTTACACTTGCAAAGCATATTCATCCAATGCTTATTATTGAAGTATATAGATTTTTTGGAGGGAAACACATGTCTGTAAAATGGGAAAAACAAGAAGGTAATCAAGGCGTACTAACAATTGAAGTTGACTCTGCAAAAGTAAACGAAGGTTTAGACGCAGCTTTCAAAAAAGTAGTGAAACAAGTAAATGTACCTGGCTTCCGTAAAGGGAAAATGCCACGTCAAATGTTCGAAAAAAAATTCGGCGTAGAATCACTATACCAAGATGCGCTTGATATCATTCTTCCAGATGCTTATGCAAATGCTGTCGAAGAAGCTGGAATCCAGCCTGTAGATCGTCCAGAAATCGACATCGAGAAAATGGAAAAAGGCGAAAACCTGATCTTCACTGCAACTGTAACAGTTAAGCCTGAAGTTAAATTGGGAGATTACAAAGGTGTTGAAGTTGAAAAATTCAATACTGAAGTAACTGACGAAGATGTTGAAAACGAATTGAAAACTTTGCAAGAGAAGCAAGCTGAGCTTGTTGTTAAAGAAGAAGGACAAGCTGCTGACGGCGATACGGTCGTTCTTGACTTTGAAGGATTCGTTGATGGTGAAGCATTCGAAGGCGGAGCTTCAGAAAACCATTCATTGGAAATCGGTTCAAACTCTTTCATTCCAGGATTTGAAGAGCAGCTTGTTGGTCTTGAAACTGGCGCTGAAAAAGATATCGAAGTTACTTTCCCTGAAGAATATCATGCTGCTGAACTTGCAGGTAAACCAGCTGTATTCAAAGTGAAAATTCATGAAATCAAAACTAAACAACTTCCTGAGTTGGATGATGAGTTCGCGAAAGATGTCGACGACGAAGTGGAAACTTTGGCTGAACTTAAAGAAAAAACAAAACATAAATTAGAGCATGACAAAAAACACGAAGAAGAAAACTTCATACAAAACACTGTAATTGGTAAAGCTGTTGAAGGCGCAGAAATGGACGTTCCTGAAGCAATGATTTCAAACGAAGTGGACCGCATGATGAATGAGTTCTCTCAACGCATTCAATCTCAAGGACTTAATTTGGAACTTTACTACCAATTCTCAGGTCAAGACGAAGAAGCTTTAAAAGCACAAATGAAAGAAGAAGCTGAAGGACAAGTTCGTACGAGCCTGACTCTTGAAGCAATCGCTGAAGTTGAACAACTTGAAGCGACTGACGAAGATGTAGAAGCTGAACTTGGACAAATGGCTACAATGTACAATATGGAAATTGAAGCGATCAAACAAGCTCTTGGAAACCTAGAAGGAATCAAAGGCGATCTTAAAATTAAGAAAGCTATTGACTTCTTGGTAGAAAACAGCAAAACAGTTGACGCAAAAT
The DNA here is from genome assembly GCF_042787975.1 of Peribacillus sp. YIM B13482. NCBI lineage: Bacteria > Bacillati > Bacillota > Bacilli > Caryophanales > Bacillaceae > Peribacillus > Peribacillus sp. YIM B13482. Next base: position 50,060 of record NZ_JBHZPF010000002.1, on the reverse strand, counting down.
AATTTTTATAAATAAGTAGATTTAAATATTTCCTTAAAAAACAAGGCGCGAGTAATCGTGCCTTGTTTTATACATATTGAGAATTAGTGGAAATTTCAAATATCGGTAAGTTCCTGATTGATTTTTTTTGAATTTCAGTGTAGATTAGTTCTAATACCGCATATACATATTTATACAGCAAATCCTGATTTTAAAAATCAAAAGTTTTGGGCATACTGGTAAAGGGCAAATACATATTGATTGATTATTGTACATATTTACAACTCGGACGCGTGAGCATTTTTGTTACTAAACTTCCTAGAACATGATAAAATGCAAAACATGCTAGGGATTTTGGAATGCTTAAGTAGGTGTGTGCCCGGTTTTTTTTTACAATCGGGTACCGCTATGTAATAGAGTTGGAAGAGTATTTGAAGGGGTGAACGTACATGTTTAAATTTAATGATGAAAAAGGACAGTTAAAATGTTCTTTTTGCGGTAAAACACAAGAACAAGTCCGTAAACTGGTTGCTGGTCCAGGTGTATATATTTGTGACGAGTGTATCGAGCTTTGTACGGAGATCGTCGAAGAAGAGTTGGGGACTGATGAAGAAGTAGAATTCAGAGATGTGCCTAAACCTATGGAAATCCGTGAAATTCTTGACGAATATGTGATTGGACAAGAACAGGCGAAGAAGTCTTTGGCTGTCGCTGTTTACAATCATTATAAACGTATCAATTCCAATAGCAAAGTCGACGATGTTGAGCTTTCTAAAAGTAACATCGCCTTGATCGGACCGACTGGAAGCGGGAAAACCCTTCTTGCGCAAACATTGGCGCGATTACTGAATGTTCCTTTTGCAATTGCTGATGCGACTTCATTGACAGAAGCTGGATATGTTGGGGAAGATGTCGAAAACATCCTTCTAAAATTGATCCAAGCAGCTGATTATGATGTGGAAAAAGCGGAAAAAGGCATCATTTATATTGATGAAATCGATAAAGTTGCCCGTAAATCAGAGAATCCTTCCATTACACGTGACGTGTCCGGTGAAGGTGTGCAACAAGCTTTATTGAAAATTCTTGAAGGAACGGTTGCAAGCGTACCGCCTCAAGGTGGACGTAAACACCCACATCAAGAATTCATCCAAATCGATACGACCAATATCTTGTTCATCTGTGGCGGTGCATTTGATGGCATCGAACCGATCATCAAACGCCGTCTTGGTCAAAAAGTCATTGGTTTTGGCTCTGACGTGAAAAAGGATGATATTGCAGAAAAAGAATTGCTTTCAAAAGTTCTTCCTGAAGACTTGCTTCGTTTCGGTTTAATTCCGGAATTCATCGGGCGTCTTCCGGTAATTGCGACTCTTGAGCAATTGGATGAAGCTGCTTTGATTGAAATCCTGACAAAGCCGAAAAATGCCCTTGTTAAGCAATATCAAAAATTGCTTGAGCTTGACGATGTTGAATTGGAATTCGAACAGGAAGCGCTAAGTGAAATTGCTAAAAAGGCAATTGAACGTAAAACTGGTGCACGTGGTCTGCGTTCCATCATTGAAGGTATCATTCTTGAAGTGATGTTCGATCTGCCTTCACGTGATGATGTTGCAAAATGTGTAATCACAGGCAGCACGATTTCGAAAAATGAATCTCCAAAGCTCGTCCTTAAAGACGGTACAACCATCAAAGGACAAGGAAAGAAAACATCTGCTTAATTTATAGGAAAAGTAAGACTGCCAGTTCATCCTGGCAGTCTTTTTTTCTTTTGTCTTTTTTTATGTTTATTGAGAAAATACTGTTCTTTGAGATGAAAACCCCAAAATTTACAACACGAAATTTTTGGATAATTTCGCCCTTCCAAAGGAGATACTAACAGAAATGACAAACTTGGAGAGTGCAGGAGGGAATACGATGAATTGGACAGGATTGGCGTTGTTTATCCAGCTGTTTTTTGGGATCATTATTGGATTGTATTTTTTGAACTTATTGAAAGGCCAGCGGACACAAAAAGTTTCCATTGACCGTGATTCACGTAAGGAAATGGACCAATTACGGAAGATGAGATCGATTTCGTTAACAGAGCCATTGGCGGAGAAGGTTAGACCAAGCACATTTAATGAAATCATCGGTCAGGAAGATGGCATTAAATCTTTAAAGGCTGCCTTATGTGGACCAAATCCCCAGCATGTGATAGTTTATGGTCCTCCTGGGGTGGGGAAAACAGCAGCGGCCAGGCTTGTTTTGGAAGAGGCTAAGAAAAATGGTAAGTCCCCTTTTAAGAATTCGGCAGTGTTTGTTGAACTGGATGCCACCACCGCCAGGTTCGATGAACGGGGGATTGCCGATCCGCTGATTGGTTCTGTGCATGATCCAATCTATCAAGGGGCCGGGGCGATGGGACAGGCTGGCATTCCGCAGCCAAAGCAAGGTGCAGTAAGCAATGCTCATGGGGGCGTACTGTTCATAGATGAAATAGGGGAGCTTCATCCAATACAGATGAATAAACTGTTGAAGGTATTGGAGGATCGCAAGGTCTTTCTGGAAAGTGCCTATTACCAAGAGGAAAATCAAAGTATTCCCACTCACATCCATGATATTTTTAAAAATGGACTTCCGGCTGACTTTCGATTGATTGGGGCCACAACAAGAACGCCAAATGAAATCGCACCTGCGATACGCTCGAGATGCATAGAAGTGTTTTTTCGTGAACTTGACAGGGAAGAAATAATCACTGTGGCTAAGAATGCCTCCGATAAAGTTGGAATTACCATCAGTGAAAAAGGCTTGCAGTCGATTTCGGATTATGCCCGAAATGGCAGGGAAGCTGTCAACATGATTCAGACTCTTGCAGGAATATCAATTAATGAAAACAGGACTTTTATCAGAGAAGAAGATATTGATTGGATGGCACATAGCAGCCAACTTACCCAAAGGATGGACAGGAAAATAGAATCAAATTCTAAAATAGGCCTTGTCAACGGTCTTGCAGTCTACGGTCCCAACAGCGGGGCATTGCTGGAAATCGAGGTCATGGTCATGGCCGCCCCTGATGAAAAAGGTTCGATTAATATTACCGGCATTGTCGAAGAAGAGAGTATTGGCGGTGGGAATGGCAAGTCGATTCGCCGCAAAAGCATGGCAAAAGGTTCGATTGAAAATGTGATTACGGTTTTACGATCGATGGGGGTGCCTGCCGATCAATTCGATATCCATGTCAACTTTCCGGGCGGAAGTCCTGTAGATGGTCCTTCTGCTGGAATTGCAATGGCAACAGGCATTTACTCGGCCATTTATAAAATCCCTGTAGATCACACATTAGCGATGACTGGAGAAATTAGCATTCATGGCGGTGTTAAACCGATCGGCGGAGTCATTCCGAAAATCAAGGCAGCAAAACTTGCCGGGGCAAAGAAAGTAATCATCCCTGCCGATAACATGCAGCCGCTGCTATCTGAGATCAAGGATATAGAAATCATTACAGTTTCGAATGTGAAAGAAGTGCTGGATCAGGCACTGAAAAAGGAACTGATGTCGGAACAAATTCTCACATCCTTAGACCTATCGAAAAAAGAAAGCGTATAAAGGAAATGCCCCGGATTAAAACAGAACCGGGGCATTTTAAGGACCATAATGGGTGTCCTCCATAAACCTAACAAAAAAATAAACACTGTTAAGACGTGCTTTTTTATCTAATATTGGAGATAATAATAGCAGTCGAAACGTGTTAAGGTAAACGAATAGACACTTCTATATAAATAGGATAGAATTGTTAAAAGGTTGAGAACATGGGTAAATAGTTTACAACGACGATACTAATTAGATGGAGGTGTCAGGAAATGACTGATCAAGAAATCATCGTCCCCCTCCTGCCGCTTAGAGGACTGCTTGTATATCCAACGATGGTACTTCATTTAGATGTAGGCCGAGATAAATCGGTACAAGCCCTTGAGAAAGCAATGGTGGAAGACCATCTTATATTTTTGACGACACAACAAGATGTTTCGTTGGACGAACCAGGTGAAGAAGATTTATTTACTATGGGAACTTTAACAAAGGTAAAACAGATGCTGAAGCTTCCGAATGGTACAATCCGGGTGTTAGTGGAAGGATTGAACCGGGCAGAGGTCATTGAATTTTACGATTATGAGTCACATTATGGTGCCAAGATTAAAATATATGAAGACAGTGATGAAAAGGATGCTGAACATCAAGCATTAATGCGCACCCTACTGGATTATTTTGAACAATACATAAAAATGTCCAAGAAAATAACCGGTGAAACGTTTTCGTCCACTTCCGATATTGAAGAGCCGGGGAGATTAGCGGATATAATCGCTTCCCATTTGCCTTTGAAATTGAAGGAGAAGCAAGAAGTGCTTGAGACCATTGATATGAAAAAGCGTTTAAGCCGGGTGATCGAAATCATCAATAACGAGAAAGAAGTCCTTTTTCTCGAGAAAAAAATTGGCCAGCGTGTTAAGCGTTCGATGGAACGGACCCAAAAGGAATATTACCTACGTGAACAAATGAAAGCGATCCAAAAGGAATTGGGCGATAAAGAAGGAAAAACAGGGGAAATTGAGGTCCTCAACGAAAAGATAGAAGAAGCGGATATGCCTGAGCATATTAAAGAAACGGCATTAAAGGAATTGGACCGTTATGAAAAGGTTCCGTCAAGCTCTGCCGAGAGTTCTGTCATCCGTAATTATATCGAATGGTTGATCTCGCTTCCTTGGTCCAAAGCGACTAAAGATGACTTGAATATTCACAAAGCTGAAAAGATCCTGAACAGGGACCACCATGGATTGGAAAAGGTGAAAGAACGGGTGCTTGAGTATTTAGCCGTCCAGCAATTGACCAATTCATTGAAGGGACCGATCCTTTGCTTAGTGGGACCACCCGGCGTCGGGAAAACAAGTCTGGCTAAATCGATTGCCTCATCCCTGAATAGGAATTTCGTCCGTATATCTTTAGGCGGGGTGCGTGATGAATCAGAAATCCGCGGACATCGCCGCACATATGTAGGGGCGATGCCGGGAAGGATCATCCAAGGCATGAAAAAAGCTGGAACGATCAATCCTGTCTTTTTACTGGACGAAGTGGATAAGATGTCCAATGACTTTAGGGGAGATCCATCTGCAGCGATGCTGGAGGTGCTCGATCCGGAGCAAAATCATAATTTCAGTGATCATTATATTGAAGAAACGTATAATCTTTCCAAAGTCATGTTCATAGCGACTGCGAATAATTTGGGATCTATTCCAGGCCCGCTTCGTGATCGTATGGAAATCATTTCGATTGCAGGTTATACTGAGATAGAGAAACTTCATATAGCCAAGGATCACTTACTGCCAAGACAGTTGGAAAACCATGGTTTAATGAAGACACAATTGCAAATCCGTGAGGAAGCACTTACCAAAATCATCCGTTATTATACCCGGGAAGCCGGTGTTCGGAGTCTGGAGCGACAGCTTGCAAGCATCTGTCGTAAGACTGCAAAAATCATCGTGTCCGGAGATAAAAAGCGGGTCGTCATTTCTGAAAAGAATGTCGAGGAGTTTTTAGGGAAAACCATGTTCCATTATGGACAGGCGGAAGTCGAAAACCAAGTAGGAGTAGCTAATGGTTTAGCTTACACATCGGTTGGTGGCGATACGCTGCAAATCGAGGTTTCCTTGTCACCGGGTAAAGGCAAGCTTATCCTGACAGGAAAGCTTGGCGATGTAATGAAAGAGTCAGCCCAGGCTGCTTTCAGTTATGTCCGTTCGAAAACCGAAAAACTTCATATTGATACGAACTTCCATGAAAAATATGATATTCATATTCATGTCCCCGAAGGTGCCGTCCCTAAAGATGGTCCTTCTGCAGGCATCACGATTGCAACAGCGTTAATATCGGCCCTTACTAATAGGCCGATCAGAAAAGAGGTAGGCATGACAGGCGAAATTACATTACGCGGACGGGTTCTTCCGATCGGCGGGCTTAAAGAAAAATCTTTAGCGGCCCATCGCGCAGGACTTACGAAAATCATCATCCCGCAAAATAACGAAAAGGATATTGATGATATCCCGGAAAGTGTCCGTAAAGCATTAACATTTGTTCCAGTTTCACACGTCGATGAAGTCCTTGAGCATGCATTGGTAGGTGTGAACGAATGAAAGTGACAAGTTCAGATATTGTCATCAGCGCTGTAAAGCCTGAACAATATCCCAATACTCCAATACCGGAATTTGCCTTGGCGGGCCGTTCCAATGTTGGGAAATCCAGTTTCATCAACAAAATGATCAATCGAAAAAACTTGGCGCGCACATCCTCTAAACCGGGTAAAACGCAGACCTTGAATTTTTACATCATAAATGAAGCAATCCATTTTGTTGATGTACCGGGTTATGGCTATGCAAAGGTTTCAAAAACGGAGCGTGATGCTTGGGGAAGGATGATCGAAACGTACTTCACTTCCCGTGATCAGCTCCGCGCTGCGCTTCTGATCGTCGATTTGCGTCATCCGCCTACAAAGGATGATATCGCAATGTATGAATTCCTGAAGCATTATGACCTGCCCAGGATCGTAATTGCAACAAAAGCGGATAAAATTCCAAAAGGCAAATGGCAGAAGCACTTGAAAATAACACGCCAAACGTTAAATATGGAAAGAGAAGATGAATTGCTTCTTTTCTCGGGTGAAACAGGCGAAGGTAAGGAACAAGCCTGGGGCGTCCTTAAGAAATATATGTAAAAGAAAAGGGTATTCCGCATTTGGAATACCCTTTTTCATTATGAAATTCGCATGAAATGCGACTCGGCTGAAGTTTTACTTTTTTCGAACCAAAAAGTAGATGCCGATTGCCATCAAGGCAAATGGCCAAAACCTTTCGATGTTCGCCGTATTTGTTTCAACAATCCCGAAAGACGTTGTGATTTTATCATAGAACAAGAAAAGGATCGAGATGATGAATAATACCATCCCGTGAAACATTCCAGAATTTGTTTTACGTGCCCGGAGAATAAATCCCAGTGAGATGATTAAAATAAAGATACCTATATTATCCGGCCAAATATCAAGGTTTGCTACGATATGGAAGTGAGCCCCGAACCCCAGTAGGATGACGCCTGGCAGGATGGATTCATAATCATTACCGCTATAGGCCTGAACCAAGAAGGCGGCACCGACTATGCATAATAAAGTGGGCCAGCTATAAAAGCCTGGAAAGATTTCCATTTGGGAATGTTCAAGAAAAAAATAGAGTCCGAAACCGATTAAAACGGTTCCGGGGAAAATACGTTGCGTTTTCATTTTATCCTCCTATTCAATTCGATTACTTGAAGTTCTTTGCCATTTTTGATATGGTACTTTTGTACACAATGTCGAAATATGTATGTAACTTACAAATCCCGCTTAGACACCTTTTGGAGCAATTCAGGCGTTTTGGCGTCTTTTCATGGTAGCATACGTTTTCATAAACTGTTCATATTATTTGCGTGTTTCCATTTTAGTACATGGTATAATAAATTTACATGAAAAATTTTGGGGGTGCAAAACAAAAGGATGCATATTCTAGCGGTTGGTATTAATTACAAAACTGCCCCTGTTGAAATTCGGGAAAAACTATCGTTTAACGAAGCCGAACTTGCCGAGGCAATGAAAGCTCTTAAAAATAAAAAAAGCATCTTGGAAAACATTATTATTTCAACATGCAACAGAACAGAAATATATGCGGTCGGTGACCAGCTTCATACGAGCCGGTATTATATAAAGGAATTTCTTTCGGAATGGTTTAACATCGATAAAGAAGAATTTTCTAAATACCTGTTCATCTATGAAGGCGATGGGGCAGTCGAGCATTTATTTTCAGTTATCTGCGGCTTGAATTCCATGATACTGGGGGAAACCCAGATTTTGGGACAAGTGCGTACAAGCTATATGTTAGGACAGAAGGATGATACGATCGGCACCGTTTTTAACCATCTCTTCAAGCAAGCCATTACATTAGCTAAAAAGGCTCATTCAGAAACGGATATCAATACGAATGCCGTTTCTGTCAGCTATGCAGCAGTCGAGCTTGCAAAAAAAATCTTTGGAGGCCTGAACGGCAAGAACGTCTTGATTCTTGGGGCCGGTAAGATGGGTGAGTTAGCCATTCAGAATCTGCATAGTAATGGCGCTGACAGCATCACAGTCATTAACCGCACCTTTCAGAAAGCGGTCGAATTGGCGGAGAGATTCAATGGTACAGCGAAACAGCTTCAAGAGCTGCAATGCGCTTTAGTGGAAGCGGATATCCTGATTACCTCCACTGGTTCAAAGGATCTTCTAGTAACAAAAGAAATGATGACATACGTGAATAAGCTTCGTAAAGGCCGTCCTATTTTTATGGTGGATATCGCAGTGCCGCGTGACCTTGATCCAACATTGGCGGAGCTTGAAAATATCTTCTTGTATGATATTGACGATCTTGAAGGGATCGTGCAAGCGAATATCGAAGAGCGCAAAAAAGCTGCCGAGAAAATAGAATTGATGATCGAATCTGAAATTGTGGACTTCAATCAATGGATTAATTTGCTTGGTGTGGTTCCTGTCATTTCTTCTTTACGGGAAAAATCCCTATCAATACAACAGGAAACGATGGAAAGCATCGAAAGAAAGCTTCCTCATTTAAGCGAACGGGACAAAAAGGTTCTGAACAAGCATACGAAGAGCATCATCAACCAAATGCTAAAAGATCCGATTCTTTATGCAAAAGAGCTTGCGGATGAGCCGAATGCAAAAGAGCAATTAAATAATTTCGTGAAAATCTTTCATTTAGAGGACTTGATTGAAGACCAGCTGGTAGCGGATGATGAAAAAGAAATGAACAGCTCCAAGGCATCCCTATTGAATCCAGTTCCTGTCCAGTAATGAGGTAAATATGGAATTACTAATGACAAGATTGCATGAAGCCACTGTATTGTTGTATGCCATCAGTATGCTTTTATACTTTATTGACTTCCTTAATAATAACCAGAAGGCGAATAAGGTCGCCTTCTGGTTGCTTTCTATTGTTTGGGTACTGCAAACAATTTTTTTATTTCTGTATGTATTGAAAACGGGAAGGTTCCCGGTATTGACGATTTTTGAAGGCTTATATTTTTATGCATGGGTCCTCATATCGTTATCTTTAATCATTAACCGATTGCTAAGAGTCGATTTTACGGTCTTTTTTACGAACGTATTAGGTTTTATGGTTATGGCCATCCATACCTTTGCACCTGTTCAGATAGAATCTCAAGTGCTTGCACAGCGTCTGGTTTCAGAGCTATTGCTCATACATATCACTTTTGCCATCCTATCTTATGGGGCATTCACGCTTTCTTTCGTTTTTTCCCTTCTCTACTTAATTCAATATGATTTACTTAAACGGAAGAAGTGGGGGAAACGGCTGCTTCGACTCGGCGATTTAACGAAGCTCGAGCAAATGTCTTATGTCCTCGCAGTAATAGGTGTTCCATTATTAGTGGTCTCCCTTATCTTGGGGATTCAATGGGCTTATATAAAAGTGCCTGGGGTATCCTGGCTGGATATGAAGATCATCGGTTCATTCATTTTGCTCATCGCTTACAGTATGTTTTTATACTTGAAAATTCGGAAACAAATGTATGGAAGGACCCTAGCCTTTCTGAATATTGGATCTTTCATGATTGTGTTAATTAACTTTTTCCTTTTCGGAAGCCTTTCAACATTCCACTTTTGGAATACATAGGAGGAAACTATGAGAAAAATAATTGTTGGTTCTAGACGTAGTAAATTAGCGATCACCCAAACGAACTGGGTAATCGATCAACTTAAAGAGCTTGGGGTTCCATACGAGTTCGAGGTGAAGGAAATTGTCACAAAGGGTGACCAAATCCTTGATGTAACGCTTTCCAAGGTAGGCGGAAAAGGCTTATTCGTTAAAGAAATCGAACAAGCGATGCTGGATAAAGAAATAGATATGGCTGTACATAGTATGAAAGATATGCCGGCGGTGCTGCCTCCAGGCTTGACGATCGGCTGCATACCACCGAGGGAGGACCATCGGGATGCCTTGATTTCAAAGAACCATGAAACCCTTTCTGAACTGAAGCCCGGTTCCATTATAGGTACAAGCAGCTTGCGCCGCGGCGCTCAAATTTTGGCTAGAAGGCCGGATCTTGAAATTAAATGGATTCGCGGGAATATCGATACCCGTCTCAATAAGCTGAACACGGAAGATTATGATGCCATCATTTTAGCAGCAGCCGGACTATCAAGAATGGGATGGGAGCAGGACATCGTATCGGAATTTTTAGATGAAGATATTTGCATTCCTGCAGTTGGACAAGGGGCACTTTCCATTGAATGCCGCGAAGACGACAAAGAACTGCTGGCTGAACTTGAGAAATTAACCTGTGAAAAAACGAAAAGAACGGTTGAAGCGGAACGTGCCTTTTTGGATAAAATGGAAGGCGGATGCCAGGTGCCGATTGCCGGATTTGCGGTAGCGAAAGATAATGGATTCGTTTCCTTGACGGCTTTGGTCGCTTCTCCGGATGGAAAAGTGATTTATAAAGAAATGGTTGAGGGGGCTGATCCCGAGACGGTTGGGCATGATGCTGCCAAACAGATAAGTGAAATGGGCGGTAAAGAATTGATTGATCGCGTAAAAGAGGAGCTTGATCAGTAATGAATCCCTTTCAACCTCTTAAGGATTATCGGGTATTAATCACCAGAGGGAAAGGGCAGGCAGATGGTTTAAAAGATTCGATCGATAAAAATGGCGGAACGCCGCTTCTTGTGCCATTGCTTGAGTTCACTCTTCCTGATCATATGGAAGTTGTTCAAGAGCGGTTAGATGAGCTGCATACCTATGACTGGATAATTCTCACCAGTCAAAATGGAGTGGATTTCTTCTTTAAACTTATTGGTGAACAGCCTTTAATGCTTCCGAAAATAGCCGTTATCGGCTCTAAAACAGAAGCGGCCCTGAAACGACATGGATATAGGGCGGATTTCGTTCCAGCTCAGTTTGTTGCCGAAGGGTTTGTTTCGGAGTTCATTACCCTGCTTGATTCCGGTTCGCGTGTATTGCTGGCAAAAGGGAATCTCGCGAGGGCGGTTATTGCGGAGGCAATCAATGAAACTGGTGCATCCTGTGATGAAGTGATAATTTATCATACCGTGCTTCCCGGAAGCAGTGAAGAAAGACTCGTGAAACTTATAACGAATCATGAAATTGACATCATAACCTTTACGAGCTCTTCGACGGTCAATCATTTTTTACGTATCATGGAACGCCATGATTTGGATACATACATAGACCGGATCATCATCGCATGCATCGGGCCGATTGCCGCTAGAACGGCTGAAAAAAATGGGCTACACGTTGATGTTTGTCCAGATGTTTATACGACGGATGCCATGGTTGCGGATTTAATACGCTTCATAAGTAAAAAGAAATAATAAGGGAGGAACTTCAAAATGAAAAACATTCCATTCAATCGCCACCGTCGCTTGCGTGCAAGTGCTGGTATGAGGGCTTTAGTCCGTGAAACACAATTGCATAAAGAGGATTTGATCTATCCGATCTTCGTCATTGACGGTGAAAATGTAAAAAATGAAATCAACTCGATGCCGGGTATATATCAGTTATCCATGGATAACCTTGGGGCTGAAATGGATGAAGTCGTAAGTCTGGGCATTAAGTCAGTCATTTTATTCGGTGTCCCTTTTGCTCATGATAAAGACGAACAAGGCACAGGAGCATTTCACCATAACGGACTTGTGCAAGAGGCAACCCGCTATATCAAAAAACAATATCCTGAAGTCATTGTCATTGCTGATACATGTCTTTGTGAGTATACAAGCCATGGCCATTGCGGGGTCGTTGAAGGGGAAAAGATCCTGAATGACGCTTCCCTTGACCTTCTTGCCAAAACGGCGATCAGCCAGGCTGAGGCCGGTGCCGATATCATTGCCCCTTCCAATATGATGGACGGTTTCGTTGCGGCCATCCGTGCAGGCTTGGATGAAGCTGGCTATGAAGATATTCCGATCATGTCCTATGCAGTGAAATATGCTTCGGCTTTTTACGGCCCATTCCGTGATGCAGCGAATGGCGCGCCGCAATTTGGCGACAGGAAAACTTACCAAATGGATCCTGCCAATCGCCTTGAAGCATTCCGTGAAGCTGAATCCGATGTTGCTGAAGGTGCGGATTTCTTAATCGTGAAACCAGCCCTTTCCTACATGGACATTATCAGGGACGTTAAGAATAACTTTAATCTTCCCGTTGTTTCCTACAATGTGAGCGGTGAATATTCAATGGTCAAAGCTGCTGCCCAAAATGGCTGGATTGATGAAAAAGCGATAGTGATGGAAATGCTGACAGGATTGAAACGCGCAGGTTCCGACTTGATCATTACGTATTTCTCAAAAGAAGTAGCACGCTGGATAAACGAAGATAATCAAAGATGATTAACAAATAAAACCTGTAATGGAAAAGGGGATTGAATCATGCGGTCATATGAAAAATCGAAACAAGCGTTTGCCGAAGCAAAAAAATTGATGCCAGGCGGCGTGAACAGCCCTGTACGTGCCTTCAAATCCGTGGACATGGATCCCATTTTCATGGAGCGTGGAAAAGGCTCAAAAATGTATGATATCGATGGCAATGAATATATAGACTATGTTCTTTCATGGGGACCGCTTATCCTGGGTCACACGAATGACCATGTCGTTGAAGCATTGAAAAAGGTAGCGGAATCAGGTACAAGCTTCGGAACCTCTACGCTGATTGAGAATGAACTGGCTAAGTTGGTCATTGACCGGGTGCCTTCGATTGAGATGATCCGGATGGTGTCTTCAGGAACCGAAGCGACGATGAGTGCGCTAAGGTTGGCGAGAGGCTTTACAGGTCGGGATAAAATCCTTAAATTCGAAGGTTCATATCATGGACATGGCGATTCATTGCTAATCAAAGCAGGTTCCGGCGTTGCCACATTAGGTTTGCCGGATAGTCCGGGAGTACCGGAAGGCATTGCGAAAAATACGATTACCGTACCATATAATGATCTTGCAGCAACCAAATATGCGTTTGAACAATTTGGCGAAGACATCGCGTGTATCATCGTAGAACCTGTTGCAGGGAACATGGGCGTAGTTCCGCCGCAACCAGGTTTCCTCGAAGGCTTACGTGAAGTGACGACCCAATACGGGGCTCTATTGATCTTTGACGAAGTTATGACAGGTTTCCGTGTCGGTTATAACTGTGCACAAGGCTATTTTGGCATCGTACCGGACCTGACTTGCCTTGGGAAAGTAATTGGCGGCGGCTTACCGGTCGGAGCTTTCGGAGGCAAGCGCGAATTCATGGAACGAATTGCCCCGAGCGGGACAATCTATCAAGCAGGAACATTGTCAGGTAACCCTCTGGCCATGACGGCTGGTCTTGAAACGCTGAGCCAATTGACTCCAGAATCTTATGAAGAGTTCACCCGAAAAGGTGATATGCTTGAAAAAGGCATCGGAGAAGCAGCGAAAAAGTACGGAGTTCCCCATACATTCAACCGTGCCGGTTCCATGATTGGACTATTCTTTACGGATGAAGAAGTAATCAATTATGATACAGCAAAAACATCAGATTTAGAGTTCTTTGCTTCTTACTATAGGGAAATGGCGAATCAAGGCATCTACTTGCCGCCGTCCCAGTTTGAAGGTTTATTCCTTTCCACTGCACATAGTGATGAAGATATCGAAAAGACCATCACAGCGGCAGAACAGGCCTTTGCAAAATTAAAAAAATGAGGCTTCATGACACTATTAAAATTATTAACAGGCTACCATTTTTCCAAAAACCTTTGGAGAATGGTAGCCTGTTTTTTTTTGATTCAATCAGTAAGTGGAAGAAGGCCGAAAAAATGGTTGAAGGAGGAATTAAATGGTTGAAGGAGAAATTAAATGGTTGAAGGCCGAATTAAAGGGTTGAAGGACAAATTAATTGGCAGTAGGCCGAATTAAAATGGTTTAAGTCTGATTGATCCAATCGACATGGATTTTAGCCTGAAAAAGTAAAGTTCTACTCCTTATCATGGTTCAGTAAAAATAAGGTTTGGATGGCTGCAAATGAAATGAAGGAATAATCAGCTTGCTTTCTTCATAGATTGATATTGGTATAGGTACCGTTTCCTGAAGCTGAAAGGAGGAGTTGTCTTGTCGCAAGAAAATGAATCGTATTTACGATTTTCTTTAGAGGAATCCGTTTGGTTCCAGAAGGGACAGGAAGTGGCTGAGTTATTTTCCATTTCTCTGGATCCAAATGTGACGATTCAAGAAAGTGATCAATATGTTTTTATACGAGGCTCGTTAGATTTATGCGGTGAATACAAAGACTCGCAAAATGGTGAGGAAGAGGAGTTTTCGCAGACCTTTTTGCCAAAAGCCGTTCAAAAGGTCGAGAGGCATCCTGATGGACTTACTGAGTTCACACACCGTTTTCCGGTTGATATAACAATTCCGAATAATCGAATTGCCTCATTAGAGGAGATCGATGTCTCGATTCAAAGCTTTGATTATGCCATGCCTGAACATAACTGTTTGAAGTTGCAGGCGGATTTGTTGATAACCGGAATTTATAATGATTCATATGTGGAAGAACGGTTCGATACGGATCAGGAAGTTGGGGAAACAGAGGAACAAGAAGAAACGGACGGTGAAAACGAGTCATATATTCCATATGCGGCTGCAGTGCCGCCAATCCCAGATTTTCAGCCTGTTTTCCGAGATGAGCAGGAGGAAGAGTTATACACGCCTTTTTCTGCAGAGGCAAAACGGGTATCTGAAGCAAACGAGGAAGAGGAAGAGGAACCGATCTATTTAAGCGATCAGCATGATGTCCCAGTTTTTGAGATTCCCGTTTCACCATATCCTGAAGAGGAGGAGTGGGAAACGGAAGTGCACAGACAGGAAGAAGTGAATTTTTCTATAAGTGATCAGCCTGATTCAGCAGAGGTATCTATGTCATCCAAGGAAGAGGAGAAGCAGGAGGAAAATGTAAGCAGGCAGGAAACTATGGAGAAAGTCGAGACTCCTAGAAAGACTTTGATGGAAGAGGAAGCAGTGGAAGAGCCAAATCATATAATCAATCATATAAGTGTCCCAGTTGAGAATAGCCCTGTTTCAAATCCCGAAAACGAGGATGTCATCCGGCAGGAAGAAGCTGAGGCTGCAGCGGGTCCTATCCTTAATGAACATGCGAAGATGGAACATGAAGGGGAAGCAAATTCGTCGTCCATAAGCGATCTATTCAAAAAGAAGGAAAGACCAGCGCCGCCAGCTAAGGAAGTTAAAAATTTCAAAGGCAGGAAACAAGCCGTGGAACGTGATGATAAGGAAACCGCTGAACATGATGAAAAGCAGCTTTCCATCATGGACTTATTCGGTCGGAAACAAGAAGAAGAGCTGGTAAGGATGAAGGTTTGTATTGTCCAGCAAGGGGAAACGCTTGATGACTTGGCTCAACGTTATGATGTTACGGTTCAATCCATACTTTTCAGTAATGAGTTGGAGTCGAACCAGAACGTCCATGAAGGGCAAGTCATCTATATACCGAAGGCGGTTGCGTATAAGAATTGACCAGGACAGAGAGCAGAGCATATGGTCTGCTCCTGTTTTTTAGAGCAGCCCGGATTTAATTACACCTTTTGGTGGCTAGAGGAATCGAATAATCGGATTGTTGAGTGTTTATAGAGAAAGTGAGTGAGTCTCGTGAGGGAAAACGAGAATCAGCAGCCTATTAATCGGGATCGTGACACGGAGACCGTCTTGAAGGAATACGCCATGTATGTACAATATATTGAGGACTTCGGGCGGGTGAAAAAAGTATACAGTGATCGAGGTACATTTGCCTTGAAATCCATTGTACCGCATAAAGGCATTGATTTTATCAGGAATGTTCAAAAACTGTACCATCGAGGCTATAACCGGATCGTTCCCATTTATCAAACGATGGATCAGCGTTACGCCGTTCTTCATAATGGACGTTTGTATTACCTGATGCCCTGGCTTAATAATGAAGGGGACGGGGAGCGTGATGAAAAGCATAAGCAAATGTTCAGGGAGCTTGCTCGGATGCATACGCTGTCCGTAAAGGAAATCCAGGTGGATATAGAAGAACGGGAAGCTCATTATGAGCGGACGCTTGATGCCTGGAATAACGAGAAGGACTTTATGGATGAGTATATTGTCAGCTGCGAAAAGAAGTGGTATATGTCTCCATTTGAAATGACGGTTTGTTCATTCTTCACTGATATTTCACAGGCACTGAAGTACTCGATCAAGAAATTTGAAACTTGGTATGAAAAAACGAAGGAAAGTGAAAAGGTTCGAACCGTGATCACGCACGGAAAGGTCTCTTTGAAGCATTTCGTTAGTGATGAACGGGGGTATGGCTACTTCATCAATTTTGAGAATTCGAATACGGCACCGCCTCATTTCGATTTACTGCCATTTCTCGTTAAATCGGCCAGGACCTATCCTGTCCAATGCGATGACTGCGTCGACTGGCTATATAACTATTTTCGTTATTTTCCTTTGAAAGAAGAAGAATTGCTGCTCATGCAAAGTTATATGGCTTTCCCTGGATCAGCTTTGGAATTAGTGAAGGGTTATTCCGATGGCAGGAGCCATCGTTCAGAGCTTGATAATGTTACTCAACTGCAGAGGCAATTTTGGCTCCTGAAGAATGTAGAATATATGGTGATGAAAATCGAAGAAATCGAACAGAAGAAAAAGGCGGCCGCAGAGGCTGCCAAAGAAGAGCAATCACCCTCAAGCTAAATATACATGATTGGATCATCTCCAGTCATGTATATTTTTTTGCTGTGAGGGAATAATTAAATCCATTCGAAATATAAAGACAAGGCCAAGAAAATAAAGGCGACTAACAGGAGCATATCGAAGAAAGTAGGGAAAATCAGCGTACGTAATCCTTGGAATACGATAAAGGGAATGATGAACTGCTGGCAAACACCGCGGAATTTTTTCATCCAAGGCGGTAAAGTATAGGGAGTATATCTTCGCTTCATATTATTACCTTCCTTTTTAGGACTTCTTTTATTATATGGGTGGGTAGTGGGAAAGGTGAAAAAGCCGTCACATTAACTGTTCCTGGAGTATAAAATAAAGAAAATGGCCGGACAGCGGGAGTGAATGCGTGAAATGAGACGCTTCCTGGGAAAGTAAGCGAAAAGATGATTGACTGGAGCCCCATATTTTTTGTACTATATACTATATGCATTCAATGATTTTACATATGAATATAATTCAATGCAAAGACCGGAAATAGTAAGATGAAATGCACTTTTCAGAGAGGAAACCAATTGGTGGGAGGTTTCCAGGCAGCAGCATCCGAAGTCGTCCGCGAGCAGTTTTCGTGAAAGATCTTAGTAGCGAAGGCCGGTGAAGAGCCGTTATCCGATTTGAGAGCCGAAAGAGATTTTTTTATTTTTCGGAAAAAAGGTGGCACCGCGAACAACTTCCTTCGTCCTTTTGTGATGATGGAAGTTTTTTTTATGCCCAAAAAGGAGGAAATGATATGGAAGAGAACCAAATTTCGATGCCAACTAAATATGATCCGCAGACGATAGAGAAAGGCCGCTATAAATGGTGGCTTAATGGGAAGTTTTTCGAAGCGACGGGTGACGATAAAAAGGAACCATATACGATTGTCATCCCGCCCCCTAATGTAACAGGTAAGCTGCATCTTGGTCATGCTTGGGATACGACACTTCAAGATATATTGACACGCATGAAAAGGATGCAAGGCTATGATGTATTATGGTTGCCTGGCATGGACCATGCCGGTATCGCCACTCAAGCAAAGGTTGAACAAAAGCTTCGCTCGGAAGGCGTAAGCCGTTATGACCTTGGACGTGAAAAGTTCGTTGAAGAGACATGGAAATGGAAAGAGGAATATGCGAGCCATATCCGTGAACAATGGTCAAAGTTGGGTCTTGGGCTTGATTATACCCGTGAACGCTTCACTCTTGATGAGGGGCTTTCAAAAGCAGTACGCGAAGTTTTCGTCTCTCTTTATAAAAAGGACTTGATTTACCGAGGCGAATACATCATCAACTGGGATCCATCAACGAAAACGGCGTTATCAGATATCGAGGTTATTTATAAAGATGTGCAGGGTGCATTTTACCATATGAAATATCCGTTGGTTGACGGGTCAGGTGAAATTGAAATAGCCACAACACGTCCAGAAACGATGCTAGGCGATACTGCGGTTGCTGTACACCCTGAAGATGATCGTTATAAACACCTGATCGGCAAGATGGTTCGTTTGCCAATTACAGGCCGGGAAATCCCAATTGTCGGTGATGATTATGTCGATATGGAATTCGGTTCAGGCGCGGTTAAAATTACTCCGGCCCATGACCCGAATGACTTCGAAATTGGGAACCGTCACAATTTGGAGCGCATCCTTGTCATGCATGAAGACGGTTCGATGAATGAAAAGGCTGGTAAGTACGAAGGTATGGATCGCTTCGAATGCCGTAAGCAAATCGTCAAAGACCTTCAGGAAGAAGGAGTGCTCTTCAAAATCGAAGATCACCTTCACTCAGTCGGCCATTCAGAGAGAAGCGGTGCTGTTGTTGAACCATATCTTTCGACTCAATGGTTCGTAAAAATGCAGCCACTGGCTGATGCATCCGTTGAACTTCAAAAAGGGTCCGATGAGGAAAAGGTTCATTTCGTACCAGATCGTTTTGAAAAAACGTACCTCCACTGGATGGAAAATATCCGAGACTGGTGCATTTCCCGTCAGCTTTGGTGGGGTCACCGCATTCCAGCGTGGTACCATAAAGAAACAGGTGAAGTGTATGTTGGCCACGAAGAACCTGCGGATGCTGAAAACTGGGAACAGGATACAGATGTTCTGGATACATGGTTCAGCTCGGCATTATGGCCATTCTCGACTATGGGCTGGCCTGATAAGGACAGTATCGATTTCAAACGATACTATCCAAACGGAGCACTTGTAACAGGCTATGATATCATTTTCTTCTGGGTATCGCGGATGATTTTCCAAGCACTTGAGTTCACAGGTGAGCGTCCATTTGAAAATGTACTGATCCACGGTCTGGTTCGTGACGAACAGGGTCGCAAGATGAGTAAATCGCTTGGCAATGGTGTGGATCCGATGGATGTCATCGATCAATACGGTGCCGATTCCCTGCGTTACTTCTTATCTACAGGCAGCTCACCAGGGCAGGACCTTCGTTATAGTACGGAAAAAGTGGAAGCGGTTTGGAACTTCTCGAATAAGATTTGGAACGCATCCCGTTTTGCTTTGATGAACATGAATGGCATGACTTATGACGAAATCGATTTAAGCGGTGAGAAGTCTGTAGCCGATAAATGGATTTTGACGCGCTTGAATGAAACGATTTCAAACGTGACGAGACTTGCGGACCGTTATGAGTTCGGTGAAGTGGGCCGTGTGCTTTATAACTTTATTTGGGATGACTTCTGTGACTGGTATATTGAAATGGCGAAGCTTCCGTTATATGGCGAAAATGAAGCAGCGAAGATAACGACCCGCTCGATCTTGGCTTATGTACTGGATAACACGATGAGATTATTACACCCGTTCATGCCATTCATTACCGAAGAAATCTGGCAGAACCTTCCTCACCAAGGTGAGTCGATCACTGTTGCCGCTTGGCCGGAAGTGAATGAAGGATTGACAGATACAGCTGCAGCCGAGGAAATGAAGCTGCTTGTTGAAATCATCCGCTCCGTCCGTAACATCCGTGCTGAGGTGAATACACCATTAAGCAAAAAAATCAATTTGATTTTAAAAGCTAAAGATGAGTCCATCTTAGAAACGTTACAGAAAAACAGCAGCTATATCGAGCGTTTCTGTAATCCTGAACAATTGACGATCGGAATCGAGGTCGAAGAACCTGCTCAAGCCATGACAGCTGTCGTAACTGGTGTAGAACTGATCCTTCCGCTTACAGGACTGATCAATATCGACGAAGAAGTGAAACGTCTTGAAAAAGAACTCGACAAACTTAATAAAGAAGTTGAACGCGTACAGAAAAAATTAGGCAACGAGGGCTTCGTTAAAAAGGCGCCGGCAAGCGTCATTGAAGAAGAACGTGCCAAAGAAAAAGACTATAGCGAAAAACGCGACTCTGTGATCCACAGGATCAGCGAACTGCAACAACTGTAAAACAAAAGGATGAACCAGCTATATGCCGGTTCATCCTTTTGTATTTAACGCAATTGATGCCATTCCCAAAATCAAATGTTCCGTTGGGAGGATATTCTTTCTTTTATGAATATGAGGTAATCCCGTACGATATTCATGTCGCTTAGTGCACTTAATGTCCGGCTGCCGACGACATCCTCGATTTCGTTGAGCATGAGGCTGCCATCTTCGGCAAATATGAAATCGATTCCGACCAGGCCAAAATCAAATGCCTCGATTACTCTTTCTACAAGGGTTAAATCGGATGCGGTCAGCTCATATAACGAAGCCGATCCCCCTAGCGTGTAATTTGCCTTGAAACTTGAAGCGGATTCCCTAAGGACAGCAGCCTTCACTTTTTTACCAACTACAAAGACACGGATATCCCTGCCGAATAAACCAGGTTTTTGGACAATCCAATTTCCGTCATTCAGTTCGGCCAAATCATCGGCATCCTCGATTAAATAAACTTGTTTCCCTCCGCGGCCACCTGTTTCTTTAGCGATGAAAGGGAACTCCATATCCTCGGCATTCGGACTTCCGTTGCAATAAACGGTATCGGCCATTGGTATCCCCATCGAGGACAAATATTGATGCGTCTTTGCTTTGTCATTCGCGATTTCGGATACGGTTGAGGAGTTAAAGCAGGCAATCCCCAGTTGCTCCAATTGCCTAGTAAAAAAAGGATCGATGGTCCGGACGATCGCAAAGTCAGGCAATGAAATTGGCTTCATCTCATGTTCCACGTACAATTCGTTGAAACGGTGGCCGATCCTAATGTCCTCCCGATGGAGAAAGTGTAAATCAAGATCAAGCTGACTGGCTTCGCCAAGCATCCAATCTATGTATCCTTTATTATTTATGGCATCCTCACGGTTATAAATCAACCAACCCGCTTGCTTTTTCATCAGAGGCACTTCCTTTTCCTAATTTGTTCAGGATATAATCGAACATGCTATCAGCGATGTTGATGCCTGTACATTCATAAATATTCAGTAAATGAGAATTCGAATTCACTTCGCATAAAAGCGGTCCCTCTTCACCGAACAGCAAATCGACGCCGGCGAAGTCGGCACCTAGAATCTCCGCACATCGGATGGCAAGTTGTGCTTCTTCCGTGGTGGGTGTATAGGGGGCAGCCTGCCCCCCAGCAGTCATATTAGCTCGGAAGTCTTGCTCGGAATGGCGTTGCATCGCTGCTATGACTCGATTGCCGACGACATTAACACGAATATCCCGCCCTTTACTGTGTTCAATGAATTCCTGAATGATAAATGGCTTGTGGCCAAGATTACGGATCGTCTTAAATAACTCATCCTCTGTTTGGATCAAATATACTTGTTCCCCAAAAGAACCGTATGCTTCCTTAACGATAAGTGGATACCCAAGTTCAATGCCGATTAGTTTAAAGGCATCCATATTGACCCTTTCGATCCCTTCGTACGTAAAGGGGGGAAACAAGGTTTTCGGCATCGGTATGCCATGCCCGGCCAATGCTTGATGTGTTTTTGCTTTACTGTCACAAATATCGATCGCTGTACTGCCGTTATATACTGGGATGCCGAGCAATTCCAAATGGCGTGCCAAATGAATGTCTTTATCCATGAACAGAACAAAATCAGGCAGCTTATCAAAGGCTCCTTTAATTAGAGGCACTCCTTTTTCAATTATGGGTATCAGATCTGAATTACGGATAAGGGTTGCCATGATTTCTTTCCTTTCAGCCGCCTCCTTAATGAACAAAGCTAAATTGGAAAACTTATCATGCTGTAAATAGCCGTTAACGACGATCCAACAGTGAAGATCTGAAGGTTTCATTTTAAAACACTACCTTTCATCTAGGTTAATCGTTCATATATTGATAAAATAATATTAACGCATAAGAGCGGTATAAAGAAAGAGGAGGCTCAACGATAATGGTAACAACCATGAAGGAAATCAATCATTTTTTTGAACGGCGCCAAGTTCAATTGGGTATGAATTTTGGCTTATCAAGGATGGAAACATTATTAACTAACTTAGGTGACCCACATAAGGCGCTTAAGTATATTCACATTGCAGGATCAAACGGGAAAGGATCTACCTTGCAATATATGAAAGAAATCCTTCTAGCTGAAGGGGTACGTGTCGCTTCCTTCACTTCACCTTATTTAATACGGTTGAATGAACAGCTGAAGATAAATGCGGACGAAATCAGTGATAAGGATTTTATCGCCACATTCCGGGAGCTGCAGCCGTTCATCCAAGAGATGGACAGTAAGGGGAATGGACCTACTCAGTTTGAAATATTGACTGCAATGTCATTTTCTTATTTCAGCAAAAAGGAAGTGGATTTGGTTTTAATGGAAACCGGACTGGGAGGCAGGCTCGATACAACGAATGTCATTCAGCCGTTTCTTTCGATCATTACCTCGATTTCTTTGGAACATACGAATATCCTGGGTAACACACTTGGGGAAATTGCTTCAGAGAAGGCGGGCATTATTAAAAGCGGGGCGCCGATCATCAGCGGAGTCACCGCTTGGGAACCAGCAAAAGTAATCGAAGAAAAAGCGTCTTCAGTAGGCGTGCCTTATTACCAATTAGGTAAAGACTTTCATGTAGGCAATGTAAAGCAAAGTGAATGTGGGCAAAGTTTCTCCTTTTCGCTTGGAGACAGGTCCATCGAAAATGTGGAAATGCAGATGTTAGGCCGTCATCAAATGGAAAATGCGGCGCTGGCCATTGCTGCTGTCCTATTAGGAATGGAAAATATCGATGAAAAAAGCATCCTTAAAGGAATAGGGGAAGCGAAATGGGATGGACGTTTTGAAAAAATATCGGATGAGCCGTTGGTGATCATTGATGGTGCACATAATCCTGCCGGCATCGACGTATTGATGGAAACGCTAAAAGTGCATTACCCTGAATATAAGTACCGGTTCATATTCAGCTCATTTAAAGATAAAAATTATTCCCAGATGCTTCGTGGACTGGAAACGGAAGCGATGGAAATCATCATTACTGAATTCTTCCACGAACGGGCGGCGGGTGCGCACACGCTTTATGAAAAATGCAGTCATGAAAATAAAAGTATAAACAAGGATTGGCAGGCGGCGATAAGGGAAGGCAGACGGAAAACAGGGGGAAAAGAGGCCCTTGTCATCACAGGTTCCCTTCATTTCCTTTCACTTGTGAGGGAATTCCTAATCAGAGAAGATGCCTAAAAGGGATGTGCCTTTACCGGACTAATTATTTTTCCCGAATGTTGAGAAATGAGGCACTTTATCATGGAAACCAAAGCCTAAGAACCAACGGTAAGCCATATTTGTTTCAACTTCTTCAATTGTTTTACGCATTGAACGAATACCGAAGTTATATTGAATGAAAGTCTAGATCAATACTTGGGCGTCCTATCTCTGAATACAAAACTTTCAACAAATCATAAATGAAAGTGAAGTCAATGGCAGCCTCAATTTTACGAACCAAATGGTTCGCAGGCACCAGTTGATTTAAAGTAATCATTTCAAGTTGGTCACGCTTAATAGGATCATATTTAGAAAGCATCCTCATCACCTCAAGTTTTATTAAGTCTATTTTAGAACATTAAAGACTTTAGGCAAAAGGGCTCTATCTATAAGTTAAAACAAAGTTGATTGGAGCGGGTGTACGAGACTCCTGCTTAGAAAAGCGAGTCCATGGGAGACCCCGCAGGCGCAAAGGGAGTGCCCTACGTTCCAATTGCACAAACCCCTAAAAAACTGGTAGACAAGCTCTATTTTCATCGAGAGTTTGTCTACAGTCTGGAAAAGGATCTTTTCAAAGGTCCTTTTCTCTTGTTAACAGAGTCTCTTGAAAAGAAAAAACTCTAATAGAGTGATTGATAACAATTCACCAAGTATTTTTGTTAAAATATGTTTATATATTGAATCTATATGACTGATGAATAGTAGGATGAATACTTATTAAAATGACGGGAGGAATGAAAAATCATGAAGAAACCAAGTGATTATTATATAGCGGAAGGGACTTTTATATTAGGGTTTCAAAGAAAAGCAATCGAATCCTCGTGCACTTTGTATAAATGATGGCTATCCATATCTATCTCTTCGTCTTGGGCTTAATTTTAGGCTCATTCTTTAACGTCGTCGGTTTAAGTGTTCCAGCGGGTAATTCATTTGCGAATCGGCGCTCTGCTTGCCCTTCTTGTGGGCGTACATTGACATTCTTCGAGTTGATACCGGTTATTTCTTATATGATGCAATACGGAAAATGCCTGGGCTGTAAAGCAAGGATTTCCCCCCTCTATCCGTCAGTGGAAATGCTGACCGGTGTTTTGTTTGCCTCAGCTCCCATATTTCTTGGCTGGTCGGACGAACTCTGGGTTGGCTGGACATTGATTTCATTATTTATGATCATCTTCGTGTCTGATGTAGCCTATATGCTCATTCCCGATAAAATACTGCTTTTCTTTATGGCGATTTTTACGGTTCTAAGAGTTTCATTTCCGCTGTCACCATGGTGGGATTCAATTGTCGGGGCAGCGATTGGCTTTAGCCTGCTGCTATTAATCGCTGTGGTGAGTAAGGGGGGCATGGGGGGCGGTGATATCAAACTATTTGCAGTGATTGGCTTTGTACTGGGAATGAAGATGGTCCTGCTATCGTTTCTTTTTGCGTGCTTTTATGGTGCATTCCTTGGAATCATCGGGTTGCTAACCGGGGTTCTAAAAAAGAAAACACTGATTCCTTTCGGGCCATATATCGTTTTGGGGACTTTGACTGCTTATTTTTGGGGCGATTCCCTTTTACATTGGTATGTAACTTTTCTAAGATGAGCTTAAAGGACCATCCCAGTTCAAGAGTAATTTGTCAAAAAACACCTGAACAATGAGGAGTAGGGAACTATCCCCATTTGGCTTCAAGTGAAGATGACATGGAAGAGGTATATATGTAATTGGTGTATGGCGTTATTAAACGGTTCATGGACCAGAAGCACCAGTGCCTTGAAGTTCCTTTTTGTTTAACTCGATATGAATAGGGAAATTTGACGAAACCTATTAATGACAAGACGACAAAAGTCTTGTTATTTTTTTTTGCCTCTATGTTAGGATGAAAAAAATGATCTGGAGGGGAGGAAAAAAATTGGGCAAGACGGAAAAAAGCAAAGGCGTCACGATTAAAATAAATGGGGAAGAAAAAGTATTTGCGGATAAAAATAAGATGGAAAGCCAAGAGGCGGCGAGTGAGGAGCTGGAACAGCCAGATGAGAGTTTCGAATGGATACTCCCTGAGGATTCAAATGAAAACAAGATTGTATTGATTCCCTCACCGCCAAAGAAGAAAATGCCGAAGCTAATCGGTTTTGGGACTAGTTCGCTGAAAAGCCCGGATAATAGACCGATCAAGGCATTCATGATCGCTGTCATGTGTGCAGTGTTTTTTGGATCGATTCTTGGCTTGATCGCCGTTAAAACGATTACAAAGGAAAAAGCCGCAGTTTCTTCGGTCGGGACCTCGATTCCAAAGGGAGCCACTGTTGAAGATAAAAAAGTGGCAGCAAATGAACCAGGAACCCAGCTAAAGACGTTTCTTGTACAGGGTGGTGTATTCAGCAGCGAGGATGCGGCAAGGCAAATCCAAAAGAAAATCATGGAAAAGCAGGTTCCAGCTGAAATTTTCAAATTGGAAGACAGCTATTATTTATTCCTGGGATCGGCAGAGAGTCTCACTGCAAGTAAGGAGCTGGCCTTATTCTTAAAGTCTTATGATGTAGACGTATATTGGAAGGAAATCAATTTTGAAGCGGCTGGGACAAGCCAGGAAGAAGAGAAAACCCTTGACAAGATGAAGGCAGTATATACATCATTGGCAGAAATATCTGCAACAAAGCTTCGCGGAAAGGAGGGGACGGTAAACGAAGAAACCCTGAAAAAAAACCTGGATGAACTGAAGGGAGGGCAATTATCACCGAAGTTTTCAAAAATGAACGATGACCTGACGGCTGCGGCAAAGTCGATTAACGAATATGAGACTTCCCTAAACGAAGAAAAGCTATTTCAGGCTCAAGAAAGTCTTCTTGATTTTTTATTGAATTACCAAAATATATAAAGTTAAGTAAAGAAAAGGGGAGCTACCTAATGGGACAGGCTCCCAATATGAAACTATCTGCTGACACCTTTTTTTATTTTCCGGGAAATACTTTCGGGCATTTGTCGATTCCTAGTAAACAATAATTGTGGATTGGACCATTATTTGATAGGATAGATATGTATCTCCCTAGTAAAGAAAGGTGACTTTTTAATTATGCAGCCATTGATTTTAGCTTCTTCATCACCACGTCGTAAAGAACTTCTACAATTTCTTCAAATCCCCTTTGAAAGCATGAATTCCAATGTCGATGAAAGTATTGATGAAAACATGTGTCCGGATGCTGCGGTGAAAGACCTGGCCTCCCGTAAAGCGGAAGCCATCGCGGCGAAATTTCAGGAAAACTGGGTAATCGGCTCGGATACCGTTGTTGTCCTTGATGGTGAGATATTGGGGAAGCCGGCAAGCCGGGCAGATGGAAAAAGAATGCTGGAGATGTTATCAGGACGGACACACGAAGTATACACAGGTGTCGCCATCCTATTCGGAAAGCATCGCAGAGTATTCGCAGAAAAGACGGAAGTGACATTTTGGGAGCTGCCAGAAGCTGAAATCGAACGTTATCTGGATAGCGGGGAACCTTTTGACAAAGCTGGCGGCTATGGGATTCAAGGATATGGATCTCTTCTCGTCAAACAAATCAAAGGGGACTATTTCTCTGTCGTCGGGCTTCCGGTCTCAAGACTGGCCCGTGAACTTAAAGCGATGCAGGCAGACTTAGCATAAACGATTTCCCTCTGGCATCTCCCTTTTCCAAGAAAGGGTGGATCAAAAATGTTGATGCGGGATTACCCGAAAGAAGAGAGGCCGCGCGAAAGGTTTCTGCAGGACGGACCGCAAAGTCTATCCAATCAAGAATTGCTTGCTCTGTTATTGAGGACGGGATCAAAGGAAGAATCCGTTCTGCAACTATCGGGCAGGCTCATCAATTCCTTCAAGGGCCTGCGTCTGCTAAAAGAAGCCTCAGTGGAAGAACTGACGGTGATTAAAGGGATTGGTGAAGCGAAAGCGATTCAAATACTGGCCTCTGTCGAACTTGGCAGGAGGATTAACAAATTGAATGATCAAGACCGTTATGTGATTCGATCTCCTGAAGATGGAGCCAATTATTGCATGGAAGAAATGCGGTTTTTGTCACAGGAACATTTTGTCTGTCTCTATTTAAATACGAAAAATCAAGTGCTTCAAAAAACTACGGTCTTCATCGGCAGCCTCAATGCCTCAATCGTTCATCCGCGTGAGGTTTTTAAAGAAGCTTTCAGAAGGTCCGCTGCCTCTATCATCTGTCTTCATAACCACCCCTCCGGAGACCCCTCTCCCAGCAGAGAAGATATTGAAGTGACGAAAAGATTAGTCGAATGTGGTAAAATAATCGGGATTGAAGTATTGGACCATATCATTATCGGGGAACATAAATATGTTAGTTTGAAGGAAAAAGGTTATTTATGACACTATCAAAATTTTTGACGATACGATATAATATTGTTTATGATTTTTAAAAGAGGAAACTTTTTCAAAACTCTTATTGTCAAAAAACGACAAATTATTATTTGAACTTATAAAAGGCATTTTTGTTTACGAAAGGGAGATACCATAATGTTTGGAATTGGCGCTAGAGATATAGGGATTGATTTAGGAACGGCGAATACGCTTGTATATGTGAAAGGAAGAGGAATCGCAGTACGTGAACCATCGGTTGTAGCTGTGCAAACAGATACAAAGCAAATCGTTGCAGTCGGAAACGATGCGAAAAACATGATCGGCCGTACACCTGGTAACGTGGTTGCCCTTCGTCCTATGAAGGATGGAGTGATTGCCGATTATGAAACGACGGCTACCATGATGAAGTACTATATGAAGGAAGCTCAAAAGAAGGGCGTATTCGGTAATAAGCCATATGTCATGATTTGTGTGCCTTCCGGAATTACGGCAGTTGAGCAGCGCGCAGTCATCGATGCAGCTAGACAAGCTGGAGCCCGTGATGCATATCCTATCGAAGAACCGTTTGCAGCAGCGATCGGGGCTGACCTTCCTGTTTGGGAGCCTACAGGCAGCATGGTCGTTGATATTGGCGGTGGAACAACGGAGGTGGCGATCATTTCCCTTGGCGGAATCGTAACAAGCCAATCCATCCGTATTGCCGGTGATGAAATGGATGATGCCATTATCGTTTACATCCGTAAGAACTACAATTTGATGATCGGTGAGCGTACTGCTGAGGCCATCAAAATGGAAATTGGTTCTGCTGGAGACACGGAAGGCGTAGATAACATGGAAATTCGCGGCCGTGACCTATTGACTGGACTACCGAAAACGATCGAAATTACAGCTGAGGAAATATCCAAGGCATTAAGCGACACAGTTTCTGCAATTGTGGATTCCGTGAAAAACACTCTAGAGAAAACACCACCTGAATTAGCAGCTGACATCATGGACAGAGGCATTGTGCTGACAGGCGGGGGTGCTTTGCTGCGCAATTTGGATAAAGTCATCAGTGAAGAAACGCAAATGCCGGTGATCATCGCTGAAAATCCGCTGGATTGTGTTGCAATCGGAACGGGTAAAGCATTGGACCACATTCATTTGTTCAAGACTAAATCAAGAGATTCGCGATAAGCATTACTTCTCAAATAGGGCCGGCTCAACAAAAGGTGCAATTTTGAGCCGGTTTTTCTTATGTTTATCTGTTTAATTATAATCATTTATAGCTGTTTTTTTGGTCTGTATGAACAAGACGATTGTGTAAATTTTAGATGATTTTAGATTTTATATATTTTAGATATAGAGGTGCAATTATCATGCCACAGTTTTTTAATAAAAAGCTCCTTCTCTTGCTCGTTAGTATTATCGTTCTCGTGGCATTGATCGGTTTTTCATTAAGAGAGAGAGAAGAGTTGACATGGCCGGAGCAATTCCTGAAAGATACGACAGGCTGGGTCGGAAATGTGTTTAATAAGCCAGTATCGGGTATAACAGGTTTTGTAGGGGGCTTAAAAGACCTTCAAAATACATACGATGAAAACAAAAAATTGAAAGCCCGCTTGGATGAATATGTATTATTGAAAACCCAAGTCCAAGATTTAAAACAAGAAAATGAAGACCTTCGCGATAACCTCAAAAAAGAAGATGACCTGCGGAAGTATTCACCCACTCAGGCGACGGTCATTGGACGTAATCCTGACCGCTGGCATGAAATGCTGACGATTAATAAAGGGAAGCGTAATGGGGTAGAAAAAAATATGGCTGTCATCACCTCCAAAGGGTTAGTCGGTAAGGTGAAAACAGCGACGGATTTCACGGCTTCGGTTCAACTCTTAAGTTCGATAGATAAAGCCAACCGTGTCTCTGCCATCGTTCAAGGTGATGATAAAGCATATGGCTTGATTGAAGGCTTCGATGATAAGAAGAACCTTTTACTGATGAAACGGATACCTTATGATAAAAAAATCAAGAAAAATTCATTGGTCATCACTTCAGGTTATGGAGGGATCTTTCCGAAAGGTTTGCTGATCGGGAAGGTTGTCGATGTCAAAGTGGATCAATATGGATTGAACCAAACCGCATATATTGAACCTTCGACGGATTTTTATGATATTAATAATGTAATGGTCGTTCAGCGTGAAGTGGGCGGTGTACTGAAAGAAAGTGATGGGGAGGATGAAGCTAAGTGAGATATTTCATCCTTTCTTTTATAGCCTTGTTTTTTTTCGTTTTTGAAAGCATCTTCGCCCAGATATTCGCTGGTGATGCATTCGGGTCCGATAAAATCCTCGTTCCCCATTTCATGATGATTTTCGTCTTTTTCCTGACCATGTACGGATCCAGGAAAATGGGTATGCTTTATGGAGCGATTCTTGGGTTGACTTATGATGTCGTGTATACGGAAATCCTGGGGATTTACATGTTCCTGCTGCCTTTTCTTGCATATCTGATATCGAAATGCATGAAAATCCTGCAAAATAGTTTATTGGTTTCCTGCCTGACGGCGCTTTTGTTCACGGCAGTGTTAGAGGTTGTCATCTTTCAGATGAATGTCATCCTTTCTTTTGCAGATATGGGATTCGGTGAATTTGCGGAACGCAGATTGCTGCCGACATTATTATTGAACCTCGCATTCATTATTATCAGCTGCTATCCTTTAAAAAGAATGTTTGAAAAGCTTGATTTGCAAGGAGAAACGGATTAACGTTCCTGTGTCTTACAAAGCAGGTCGAGAATGTATTTTCTCTTTTCCGTGTACGTAGAAAAAGGAAATTTGTTTTCCTATGTCGAATTATATTTCATTGAGGTGAAACTAACGTCATGAATAAAAGAATTCAGCAAAATGTCATGATTAAGGGAACAAAAGACGGGTTTATGCTTCATCTCGATGATTCTTGCTCATTTTCCGAGTTATTGAAAGAGTTAGAAGTGAAGCTTTCGGCAAACTATCAGTTTCAAGAAAATGACCCGTCCATTTCCGTAAAAGTACATACAGGGAACCGCTATCTTGATGAAAAACAAGAAGAAAAGATTAAAGAGGTCATCCATAAAAAGAAGAAGCTTTTCGTTGATGAGATGATTTCGAATGTCCTGACGAAGGAAGAAGCGAGACGCTGGAAAGATGAAAACCAAGTGACGACCGTGACCAAGGTGATCAGGTCGGGACAGGTTTTTGAAGTCCCTGGTGATTTACTTCTAATTGGCGATGTCAACCCCGACGGAACGGTTCGTGCGGGCGGCAACATATATATCATGGGTCAGCTAAAGGGAATAGCCCATGCCGGATATAAAGGGAATAATGAGGCCATAATAGCTGCCTCTGTCATGAAGCCTGCCCAGCTGCGCATTGCTGGACAAGTGAATTTATCTCCTGACCAATATACGAAATGGGGACATGACTTGGAATGTGCCTTCATGGATGAAGAAGAAAATATCATTATAGAAAAACTGCAAGTTTTAAAGAAATATAGACCTAATTTAAATAGATTAGAAGGGGGTCTCTAATCGTGGGAGAGGCAATAGTTATAACATCCGGTAAGGGTGGTGTCGGGAAAACGACCACCTCCGCCAATTTAGGAACATCTTTAGCTCTTCTAGGCAAAAAGGTTTGCTTGATTGATACGGATATTGGTCTTCGGAACCTGGATGTGATCATGGGATTGGAAAATCGCATCATCTATGATTTGGTCGATGTTGTAGAGGGGCGCTGTAAGGTACACCAAGCGCTTATTAAAGATAAACATTTCGAGGATCTGCTGTATTTGCTTCCAGCTCCACAAAATAGTGATAAATCAGCGGTGAATGAAGAGCAGATGAGGAAACTCATAAGCGATATGAAGCCTGATTATGATTATGTCATCATTGATTGCCCTGCAGGCATTGAACAGGGCTTCAGGAATGCCATCGCTGGGGCGGACAAGGCGATCATCGTTACGACTGCAGAGAGACCGGCTGTCAGGGATGCAGACCGTATTATTGGCCTGCTTGAAAAAGAAGAGCATATTGAACCGCCTCAATTGATCATCAACCGGATACGCGGCCATTTACTTCATGAGGATGAAGAAATGGATATCGATGGAGTTGCCGATTTTCTTAAAATTGATTTGATCGGCGTCATTCCTGATGATGACCAAGTCATTGTGGCAGCGAATAAAAAGGAACCCATTGCCTATAACCCGGACAATAGAGTCTCACTTGCCTATCGGAACATTGCCAGAAGGATCCTTGGCGAATCTGTACCCTTGACTCCAATTGGCGCAGAACCGAAAGGCTTCATGTCCAAATTGAAAAAATTCTTTAGCGTGCGGTAAATTCTATATTCCATATTAAGAAGCGGGAGCATTTTATGCATTCGCTTCTTTTGCTGCATGGAACTATTGGGTATTCCCATCATAATAAATAAAAAAGGCAAGCCATATCCTGGCTTGCCTTATCTATATGCTGGAATGTGCGGGTTATCCGCGTCTTCCGCCTCTGCCGCCGCGTTTTGATTCGGTGCTGCGTTTAAGAGTCGATAAATTTTCTTCACTAGTCTTTAAAAAGCGAACCATTTTATCTTCGAAATTTTCCTTTGGTTGGAAATTACCTTTTGAACGAAAATCTTTAGAACGGCTATCCCCTTGGCGTGGTGGGCGTTTGGTATAAGAAGAGGTTTGCCCTTCGGGTTTATCTATAGCCTTTTTGATGGACAAGGCAGTTTTTCCGTCTTTCTCACTAATCACTTTTACTTCAATTTGGTCGCCTACTTTAAGATGGTCATTTACGTCTTTTACATAGCTATCTGCTACCTCACTGATATGCACAAGACCTGTTGAGCCTCCTGGTAATTCTACGAATGCTCCAAAATTAGTGATACCTGTTACTTTACCTTGTACTTTGCTGCCTATTTCGATTGACATAAAAAAACGTTCCCCCTCAATAATGTTAAAACCACTTTATTATAACAAATTAATGGGAACAATATCAATTGGATTTTTTCCTCAATTATTCGATTATCTGAATCGATGCCCAAATTGCCTGAGGAATTCATTAGTTTCCGGTGGATTTTTCCTTCAAAAATTTTTTTTCGCTTTATAAATCCTGGGCATGTCCGGAAAGAAAAACTTTTCTCCGTCATAGTCAGGACAAGTTGCTCATACGTTGTAATATAGCGCTTTGACATGAACAGGGGGGAGAATCTGGAATGGATGATCGGAGGAAAGATATCCGCAATCGTATCGCCAAGAGACGTAAGTTTAATGATAAACCGGCAGGAAGCAGTAGTTGGACGGAGATCAATAATGAGGAACCATATGGGGTTGATTCATTTAACGGGTATTCCGAGAAAGATCATCCGCTCTTCAAGAAAGAATATTTTTTCTTTAAAGTCCTTGCCAGTGTATGCCTGTTCCTGATTATCGCGGTGATGTTCAAACACCCTTCTGTGCGGCTTGACCCTGCCAGAAGTTTTGTCACGGAGAACATGAGCAAGGAATTTCAGTTCGCTTCAATCTCCAATTGGTACGAAAGTGCGTTTGGTAAACCAATTGCTTTTTTACCGAATGAAGCAGGTAAGGAAACTGTTGATTCGAATGAAGAATATGCAATGCCAGCTTCTGCGAAGATTACCCAAACCTTCGAGACGAACGGTGAGGGAATCATATTGGAAACGAGCAAAGGCTCAAAGGTTGAGGCCGTTAATGAAGGGGTAGTCATTTTTGCCGGTGAAAAGGAGGGGATTGGAAAGACGGTCGTCATTCAGCATGCCAATAAAAGTGAATCTTGGTATGGGCAGCTGGAAGGTATTGATGTGAAGTTGTACGAGTTCGTTAAAAAGGGCAATGAAGTCGGACAGGTTACAGTAAGTGAAGATGGATCCAAGGGCAGGTTTTATTTAGCGATAAAAGAAAATGACGCTTTCGTCAATCCTAAAAAGGTGATTCGATTTGAGTGAATATGGGAAATTACTGTTTAAAATCAGGGTGCATCCGACATTGTGGTTTGTCATTGGCATCGCCATCCTCACTGCTCATTTCGTTGAAGTGATGATGCTGCTGCTCATTGTCTTCATTCATGAGATGGGGCATGCCGTCTGTGCCCAGCACTTCAAATGGCGGATAAAGTCAATCCAGCTGCTTCCTTTTGGTGGGGCTGTCGAGACTGAGGAGTATGGAAATAAGAGTTTGAAGGAGGATTTGGCGGTGGTGCTCGCCGGTCCGCTTCAACATGTTTGGCTCATTGGTGCAGCCTTTTTGCTCTATTTCTTTTCTATTATTTCCTATGAACTGTATCAGCCCTTTTTGTATATGAATCTTATGCTGCTGGTTTTTAATTTGCTGCCAATCTGGCCATTGGACGGGGGACGGCTGCTCTTCATCGGTGTTTCCCTATACTGTACCTTTCTTGAAGCGCAGAAACATACACTTCATTTTTCTGCAGCATTCGCTGTCCTGGCTTTTTTGACCTGGCTCATTCTTGATCCGCTCAATTTGAACATCTGGCTCATCATCTTTTTCATAAGTCTGTCGCTCGTCATGGAATGGCGGCAGCGGTATTATGCGTTTATCCGCTTTCTTTTGCAGCGCCATTACGGGCATACGAATGATTTGGCGAAACTGAAGCCGATTTCGGTGGATTCACAAGAACCGATTTATAAAGTGCTGGAACTGTTCCAACGCGGATGTAAACACCCCGTCATCATCATGAAAAACGGGAAAGAAAGCGGTTCGTTGGATGAAACGGAAATCCTTCATGCCTATTTTTCCGAGAAAATGACAAACGGGAAAATCGGCGACCTATTATATTCTTATTAAATATGTTATCCTTTCTTCAAATTGAGGAGAGGATTTTTTTGATGAAAAAGATGATCGCGAACCTAGCTTCACGCGAAAAAAGAGTGGCCGTACTTGAGAATGGTGTTTTACGTAAACTTGAAATCATGCCGCCTCAAAAGCGCAGTACGGTCGGTAATATTTATCTTGGGAAAGTGACGAAGGTGTTACCGGGTATGGATGCCGTCTTCATTGATTACGGTGCAGAGAAGAATGGCTTTTTACACCGTGACGAGATTCCCTCTTACCAGCTGACAAAAAAAAGCGATGGGAAAGCATCAATCGGTCAATATGTCCGTCAAGGAGAAAAGCTGCTAGTTCAGGTGGCCCGGGATGAAACGGGTACGAAAGGTGCTAAATTGACAGGGCTGATCGAGTTTTCAACGGATTCCCTCGTATACATACATGGAATAGATTATGCTGGCGTTTCAAAGAAATTCAAAAATGATGATTTGCATAAGCAGTGGCGGGAAACGGCCTTACAATATAAAAAGCCAGATGAGGGATTGATTGTCCGCACCTCGATGGAGAACGAAAGTGAAACGGTCTTCCTGGATAGGTTAACTATATTGCGGGAGCTCTATAAAGGACTTGAAATTAAAGCTGCGTCCCTCAAGGCCCCGTCCCTTCTATATGAGAGGGACACATACCTTGATATGATCATTTCTGAAATGTCGGGAACGGCTGCCGGAGAACTTGCCATCGATGATTTCGAGGCCTATCAGGAATTGAAAAAATGGGTACAGGAAAACCGTAAGGAGTGGGAAATATCCCATGTATCTGGCAAGAATATTTTTTCTGAATGGAATGTGGAAGCGCAAGTCGAGAAAATGGCCAAGAAAATCGTCTGGCTTGATAATGGCGGATATTTAATTTTTGAAGAAACGGAAGCTTTCACCGTAATCGATGTCAATTCAGGTAAGTTCACCGGTAAGGTGGCGAAGGAAGCAACATTGTTTGCGGTGAATCAGGCTGCGGCGAAAGAGGTCGCCCGTCAACTGAGATTGAGGAATATCAGCGGAATCATTTTGATAGATTTCATCAATATGGACCAATCACGACATGCGCAAGAAATCATCGACATCGTCAAAAAGGAAGCGGCGAGGGATGAGAAGCGGGTCCAGGTCATCGGCTTTACGGAACTGGGCATTTTACAAATGACGAGAAAGCGAACATCCCCATCTTTAACTGAAATGATGACGGTGCCTTGCCCCGTGTGCAGTGGTATCGGTAAAATCGAGAGCCCGGAAACGGTGGCCTTCCGCTTGGAACGTGAATTGCTTGAACATCGGAAGACGGATGATGAAGCGGTTTGGGTGGAGGTCAGTAAAACGGTGGCGGACGTGCTGCTTGGTGAAAAGGAATCATACCGGCAGACACTGGAGGAATTGATCGCTAAAAAGTTATTCCTATCTTTTATCCCAGGTCCCAGGAATGCCTATTCCATCAAGCGCTTCGGGAGTATACAGGAAATCGGGCGGGCTTTCGAATGAAGAAAGGGTAAATCTCACAAATATATTGACAGCCATTCCGGTTTCATGTTAGGATTTTAATGTTATGTTTGTAGCACCCGTGCTACAACCGCTCAACAACAGGTCCTAAGCTTTTGCCTTTCTGGTAAAACGCCTGTGATT
The DNA here is from genome assembly GCF_042787975.1 of Peribacillus sp. YIM B13482. Taxonomy (NCBI): domain Bacteria; kingdom Bacillati; phylum Bacillota; class Bacilli; order Caryophanales; family Bacillaceae; genus Peribacillus; species Peribacillus sp. YIM B13482. Next base: position 13,770 of record NZ_JBHZPF010000002.1, on the reverse strand, counting down.
GGCGAGTCTGAGACATTTAAGGAGGTGCAAGTATGTACGCAATTATCGAAACTGGCGGTAAACAAATTAAAGTAGCAGCTGGCGAAGCGGTTTACATTGAAAAATTAAACGCAGAAGCAGGCGAAACTGTTACATTTGACAAAGTTTTATTCGTAGGTGGCGAAGACGTGAAAGTCGGTGCTCCACTAGTTGAAGGCGCTACTGTAACAGGTACTGTCGAAAAACAAGGTAAGCAAAAGAAAATCACTGTTTTCAAATACAAAGCGAAGAAAAACAATCGTAAAAAACAAGGTCATCGTCAACCATACACAAAAGTTGTTATCGAAGCAATCAACGCGTAAGGGCTGATTCTAGATGATTAAAGTTGTCTTTGATGCTCCGCAGGAACGGATTACTTCGTTCACCTTAAGCGGACATGCTAATTTTGCTAAAAAAGGTTCTGATATCGTTTGTGCAGGTGTATCGGCTGTTTCCTTTGGGGCAGTCAATGCGATCATGTCCTTAACGGACGTAGAGCCTGAGATTGAGCAAGGTAGGGAAGGCGGCTATCTTCGCTGCGTCATTCCGGGGAATCTTTCGCCGGAATCGGAAGAGAAGGTTCAGCTGCTTTTGAACAGTATGCTCATATCGCTGCAAACCATCGAACGTGATTATGGTAAATACATGAAAATTATCCTCAACCAATAGGAGGTGGAACAAATGTTAAGATTAAATCTTCAGTTCTTCGCTTCGAAAAAAGGAGTAGGTTCTACAAAGAACGGACGTGACTCTCAATCTAAGCGTCTTGGCGCTAAGCGTGCAGATGGTCAATTCGTATCTGGTGGTTCTATCCTTTACCGTCAACGCGGAACAAAAATCTATCCTGGTGAGAACGTAGGCCGTGGTGGAGACGATACTCTATTCGCTAAAGTAGACGGTGTTGTTAAATTCGAACGTTTCGGACGTGACCGTAAAAAAGTAAGCGTATATCCAGTTGCACAAGAAGCATAATTGGCATCTTTGAACAGAGGCTGACTCAAAAGGGTCTGATTCCTTCTACGAGACACTATATACCGCGTCATTTTTAATAATGGTATGCTATATAGTGAAGAAGGGGTCTGGCCCTTTATTTATACTATAGGAACGATTAATAACCAGCATTTTGCAGGAGACTTTAGTCATTAGTATAAGGAAAACAACCTCTGACTTACAAAAGGCTCGCCAATCGGCGGGCTTTCTTAAACTTTCAGGGGGGAAAATCCAAGGTCACTCATCCTTCCCATTTGATTAAACCGAATAGACAGTCCAATTCAACTATAATATCTCCAATTGGTGCATAAATAAGGCCCATTCTCTTTTTTAGTTCAAACGGCTCTACCATCGTCCAAAGAACTCAGGGTGTGCGGCTGTATTTTTTGGACGGGGGCTTTCATGTGAAGGCATGTGAATCGAGCTTCATTTCCTGTTTGTCGTTTTTTTGATATACTGTACAAATGGAAGTATTCAACATGATAGAGCTGAAAAAAGTTTCTTTATCATAATTGAAGGTGTTTATAATGGAAAAAAATTGGACGACTATTGAAACTCTTCGTCAAACCAGGCATGACTGGCTGAATAAAATTCAAATCATCAAAGGGGATCTGGAGCTGAACAGAATTGATCGTGTCAAGGGCATCATTGATGAAATCATTGTTGAAACCCAGAATGAAGCACGCCTCTCCAGTTTGAATTTACCTAAGTTCACCGAGATGTTGTTGACGTCGAATTGGAATAATGGATCATTTTATTGCGAATATGAAATCATTGATATTTTTGAAGGCTCTGCTGAAATGGACGAGCTGATGTATCGCTGGACGAACGATTTCTTTAAAATTCTGGATAAGAATCTGGACCCGTTTTTTGAAAATATACTAGCTGTTTCTATGAGTAAAAAAGAAAAAGAAGTGAGCGATATGCGCTGTGCATTTCAAATGCAAGGCAGGTTCATTGATCAATCCGCAGTGAGGGAGTTTTTGGAAAGTTCATTAACGGCCGAGCAATCAATTGAAATTCTCGAATGTAATGAGGATGAAATATTTTTTAAGATGGATATTAACTTTTAGAGAAGTATACAGCAAGAAATGACTTGCAGAAAACAAGGAAGTGATAGCATGTTTGTCGATCAAACGAAAGTCTATATAAAAGGCGGAGACGGTGGTAACGGAATAGTTGCTTATCGTCGTGAGAAATTCATACCAAAAGGCGGACCTGCCGGCGGAGATGGCGGTAATGGGGCAAATGTCGTTTTTGAAGTGGAAGAGGGCTTGCGTACGTTAATGGATTTCCGTTATCAACGTCACTTTAAGGCACCCCGCGGGGAACATGGCATGTCCAAAAACATGCATGGTGCGGCCGCAAAGGATATGGTCATCAAAGTTCCACCAGGCACGGTTGTCATTGATGAAAAAACGAAGGAAGTCATTGCTGATTTAGTTGAGCACGGGCAGCGCGCCATTATCGCAAAGGGTGGCCGTGGAGGCCGGGGAAATTCCCGTTTTGCTACACCTGCCAATCCTGCACCTGAAATCGCGGAGAACGGTGAACCGGGCCAAGAGCGCGATATAATCATGGAATTGAAACTGTTGGCTGATGTCGGTTTGGTTGGTTTCCCAAGTGTAGGGAAATCCACTTTGCTTTCTGTCGTATCCGCAGCAAGACCTAAAATTGCCGAATATCATTTCACAACGATCGTTCCTAACCTCGGAATGGTGGAAACGGAAGATCACCGCAGCTTCGTCATGGCCGATTTACCGGGTTTGATCGAAGGCGCTTCAGAAGGAGTGGGCCTTGGACATCAATTCCTGCGCCATATTGAAAGAACGAGAGTAATCGTTCATGTAATCGATATGTCGGGTCTTGAAGGCAGGGATCCATATGAAGACTACCAAACAATCAATAAAGAGTTGGAAGAGTATAACCTGCGCTTGACTGAACGTCCGCAAATCATTGTAGCAAGTAAAATGGATATGCCGGACTCAGCAGATAATTTAGCAGCATTCAAAGAAAAGCTGGAAGAAGACTATCCTGTTTTCCCGATTTCTGCCGTAACGCGTGAAGGAATCCGTGAGCTTCTTTATGCAATTGCTGATAAAATCGAAGAAACGCCTGAGTTCCCTCTTGATCATGAAGAAGAGAATACTGGAATCCACCGGGTTCTTTATAAACATACTTCACAGTCGGATGAATTTAACATTGAACGCGAATCCGATGGCAGCTTTGCCGTATCAGGATTCAAGATCGAACGTCTATTCAAAATGACTGACTTTACCCGTGATGAGTCCATACGTCGTTTCGCTAGACAGCTTCGTTCATTCGGAGTCGACGAAGGCCTTCGTCAAAAAGGTGCAACAAATGGCGATATCGTCCGTATCCTTGAATATGAATTTGAATTTGTTGATTGATTGAAGACCATGATGGCAGGCAAAAGGAGGCGTGCGGAGTTTGAATAAGGCCGATCAGAAATTTTTCCTCGTTCGGGAGGATGTCCTTCCCGAAGCGATGAAAAAAACGCTGGATGCAAAAGAAATGATTGAACGGGGAAAAGCAGAATCAGTTTGGGAAGCGGTACAGCGAGTGGACCTAAGCAGGAGTGCTTTTTACAAATACCGTGACACGGTATTTCCGTTTCATACTGTTGTTAAAGAAAAGCTGATTACACTGTTCTTCTACCTCGAGGATCGTTCTGGTACTCTATCGGAGCTCTTACGGCTCGTCGCCTCATCCGGTTGCAACATCATGACTATCCACCAAACGATTCCTTTGCAGGGTCGTGCCAATGTTACCCTATCTCTGAACACGGGTGGGATGACTATGGATATTGATGAACTGCTTACTAAATTGCGTAAAATGGAGTTCGTCGAAAAAGTCGAAATTATTGGGAACGGCGCATGAAAACAGCCTGTACATTTCAAATGTACAGGCTGTTTTTATTTGTAAGAGGATGATTTATCGATTAACTATTGTAAAAAATCAGAAAATGGCATAACATAAACAATAGATTTTCCGTGAAAAGGAGTTTATAATATGACATCAAAAATTGCATTTCTTGGACCAAAAGCAACGTTCACGGATTTAGCTGTTTCGCGACTATTTCCTAATGATATAAAAATGCCGATGAACACGATTCCAGACTGCCTTGATGCTGTCCGGGACGGGGAAGTGAATCACGCGCTCGTACCGATCGAGAATGCTTTGGAGGGATCGGTAAATATTACGATGGATTACTTAGTCCATGAAGTCACATTACCGATGAAAGGGGAAGTGACGATCCCAATTCAACAGCATTATATGGTGCATCCGGATCATGCATATCCTGGTTTCAAACCGGACATGGTTTATTCGCATTCCCATGCCATCGCTCAATGCCGCAAATTCCTCCATAAAGAACTAAGGGGCATTCCATATGAGTATGTCACATCCACTGCAGCCGCTGCAAAAATGGTGATGGAGAATCCCGATATCAATATTGCTGCGATTGCAAATGATATGGCTGCAGCGGAGTATGGTTTGACGATTGTGGAAGAAAACATTCACGATTACGAACATAATCACACCAAGTTTATTGTTGTATCCAACAGTGAAGTCGACTATGAAGGGCATTTGACCGTTGAAGGGAACAAGAAAACGACCCTGATGATTCAGCTGCCTGCCGACCACTCAGGGCAGCTTCACCAAGTCCTATCCGCTTTTTCCTGGAGGAAGCTTAATCTTTCCAAGATTGAATCAAGACCCATGAAAACAGGATTAGGCAATTACTTTTTCATCATCGACATTGAAATGGCCCTTGACGATGTTCTCATTCCAGGAGCGATCTCTGAGCTCGAGGCCCTTGGATGTACGGTTTCGATCATGGGAAGCTATTCATGCTTTAGAGTCCAAAATGGTGTACCGCAACGATGATTTCCCAGGAAAATTGAACGCTTAAAGCGACGGTAAACGATTTTTCCTGGGTACACAAGGCTGGAAGTTTGCATCATCGATTTCCTAAGTGATAAATGGTACAACCCTCAGCTGTGCTTTATACAAGAAAGGTGCCCCGGGATTATTTCCGGGGCTTTTTCTTGTGTATAAGTTCTTAAAATGGCTGCCTGTCATTTTATAGAATATATATATAATGGAGAGCGATGAAGGAATTCATTATTTTTCACTTTGGAGATGATTCTTTAGAGGAATTTGAGGATTACCTGTATGGAACATGATTACATAACTTGTGACTAATCCTCAGTGGATGCACCTATTTTTAATACTGGAAAAATATCCAAACATGCATGATAGGATGATGGTAAGCAGAGATGGATAGGCAATTCGAAGAAACGTTCGGTTCTTGGACTCAAGCGATTGGAACCGTCATTTCTACTGTTAAGGTCCACCATTCATTACCTTGGACGAAGAATTTCGCAAAAAACTTAGATTTGATTGGTAATGAACTTCAGCGCATCTGAAAATGCAGAAATATCAATATCCCATTTGGAAGAGAAGCCATCGAATGGTGAATTAATACAAGGGATAGGAGGCTGGGTACAGGCGGTAGGCTCCATCATTAGTCTTTTAGGGCAATTGAGAATCTAGGATGGAGAGTGCGGAGCCAATAAAAAATCCTCAAAAGATGTGGCTTTTGAGGATTTTCATTTTTTCAATCGACCAAAATGCCGGCATCCCTCAATGCACCTTCCGCTTCATCAAGTAGTTCTTCTGATGATGCACTCAGTGTATGGAGATGGATGCCGCTCGTTAGTTCCGATAAAAAAGATGCGTTCGTTGCCGTCACCTTAGAGAGGAATTGCTGGACTTCTTTACGGCTGCTGACCATGATGGAAGCGGTCAGGTCGCCGTATACGGGGTGCTCGATTTTGACATCTTTCACCGTGATGCCGATATCCACGAGTAAAAATAACTCTTCTTGGGCCCGTGAAGGATCATGCTGGCAAGCAATTATCCTTTCCGGCTTTTGGGTGCTCCCCGTTTGTAAGTACATATAGCCCTGGCTCGTGGCAATGATAGGTTCATTCCGTGCTTTCAGGAGCGTTATGTCACCAACGATAACCTGCCGGCTTACATTCGTGATTTGCGAAAGCTCGCTGCCTGTTACTGGCTGATCGCTTGTTTGCAATAAATGTAAGAGTTTCGTCCGTCTTTCTTCCCCGAGTAATTTCTTTCTTTCCATAATCATTCACCTCTTTATTAACAAACATTCTACCATAGAATGGAGGGGTTTATCGAATGGAAGCTATTCCTTCGAGACAGTCTGCCAACTTGTGAATGTCGTCGGCCGTTGTATTTTTACCAAATGAAAAACGGACGAATTGATGTGCTTCATCTTCGCTTTTCCCAATGGCCATCATTGTTTTTGAAGGATCCTGTTTACCGATTTGACAGGCGCTTCCCGTCGATACAGCAAATCCCTTCTGGTTTAATTCCAGCATGATGTATTGTCCTTGGAATCCAGCAAAGGTCAGTGCCAGAATGTGGGGCAATTGCTTGTCCTTCGCATCGATGATTTGAAAATCGACTTTCTTTTCCGTAAGCCGCTCGATCAATTGCACCCTAAGCATGGAAATCCGTTTCCGTTCATCTTCCATGATATCCCCTAATTTCTTTGCAGCCGTTACGAAGGAAGCTATACCGGGGACGTCCACTGTCCCTGGCCGGAAACCATATTCATGAGTGATATTAGGTACTGAAGCCTTCAACCGATGGATGGCCGGGAAAATGGCGGCTCCAGTCCCTTTTGGACCATAAACTTTATGACTGGAAACTGATAATCCATCACATAAGGCAGATAACTTCCCAAGCGGCAATTTAGCAAATGATTGGACACAATCCACATGCAAGAAAGCATGGTGTCTTCGAACGATTTTACTTATTTGCTCAATGGGTTGAATGACCCCGATTTCTGAATTCACATGTTGGACGATGACCAAGCAAGTTTTCTCCGACAAACATTCCTGTAGATGTTCAATATCAACTCGGCCATCTTCCAAATGCCGTAAATACGTAACCTCGAAGCCTTCATGTTCAAGCTTTGCGACAAAATTGGCAATTGATGCATGTTCAGTTCGGCTTACAATCAAGTGGTTCTGCCAGGATGGTTTTGATGCGATGAATGTATCAATGGCAAGCATGTTGCTTTCTGACCCGCCGCTCGTAAAGATGATTCCTTCCTTTTTTATGTTCAGCATTTCTGCTAGTTGCTGCCGTGACATATCCAATAAACGTGCCGCTTCAGAGCCAATATCATGCAAACTGCTCGCATTCCCGAAAAACTTCCGGGATGCTTGGCTGAATACGTCGAGTGCCTCATCATCAATCGGCGTTGTGGCTGCATAATCCAAATAAATCAAGAAATCACCTCTATCTTGTAATCTTAAAAAACTCTTGATAATAGTTTAATAATATGTAAATATAGTTGTCAAGACACCTGTCATAAACAGGAGGAATGAAATAATGGTAAAAGCGGGAATCATCGTTATAGGTAGCGGGATTGCTGCCTTGAAAACGGCATTGGAAGCAAGTAAACATAAGCATGTGATACTCATCACAAAATCAAAGATCCGCCATAGTAATTCCTATTTAGCACAGGGCGGGATTGCAGCTGCAATATCTGATCGTGACAGAGTATCCTATCATAAAAAAGATACGCTGGAGGCTGGTCAGCGTTATAACAAGGAAAAGGCAGTGGAAATACTCGTCGAAGAGGCCCCTTCGGTGATAGCTGAACTTATTCGTTCCGGCATGCAATTTGACCATGATCATGATGGTACCCTCATGCTTGGCATGGAGGGTGCCCACAGTGAAAGGAGAATCCTTCATAGTCATGGGGATTCTACAGGAAAGTACATCATGGAACATCTAATAGGGTGTTTGAAAAACTCTTTGATTACTGTGGTCGAGAATGCGGCAGCAGTGGAGTTGATTATCGGAAAAGATGATTCTTGCATAGGCGTCAAAACTCTTGATAAGGCTGGGAAACTTGTAACGTACCACGCGGAACGAACAGTGTTGGCAACTGGCGGCTGTGGTTCCCTATACCATTTCACTTCAAATTCACAAACGGTTTCAGGAGATGGAATCGCACTTGCATTCAAGGCCGGTGCAAAAGTTCGTGACATGGAATTCATACAGTTTCATCCGACCCTGCTTTTTATAAATGGTAAAGCGGAAGGGCTGGTTTCAGAAGCGGTCCGCGGGGATGGTGCAAGGTTAGTGACTGAAATGGGAAGACCGATCATGGAGGATGTCCATGCCATGAAAGATCTGGCTCCAAGGCATATTGTGGCACAGACGATTTTTTCTTATTTACAGCGCGGAGAAAAGGTATTTTTGGATATTTCAATGATTAAGGATTTTAAGAAGCGTTTTCCGACAGTGAGCTCATTATGTGAAAAAAGCGGGCTGGACCTTAAATTCGGGAAAATCCCTGTAGCGCCTGGAAACCATTTCCTGATGGGGGGGGATTGAAGTCGACGAATGGGGGAGAACCTCTGTCCCTTCTTTGTATGCAGTTGGTGAAGTGGCATGCACTGGTGTACATGGGGCGAACCGATTGGCCAGCAACTCCCTACTCGAAGGGCTGGTTTTTGGAAATGCGCTTGGTCAATTGCTAGCTAACATGCCAGCAAGGTCGATACCGGAAGAAAAAGAGCAGTCCAAAGGTTCCTGCCATTTTACCATTTTACCTGATCTCGCGACATTGCAGGGAAAATTAATGAACGAAGCAGGAATCGTTCGAAATGAAGCAGGTTTAACTCGACTGAAGGATTATCTTGAGACATTCAATATCGAAAAATTGCTGCATATGGAAGTAACGGGATTATCGATAAAAGAGATAACGAATATCAATGCCACAATCGTGGCATGGCTGATTGCCGAATCCGCATTGACCAGAACGGAAAGCAGGGGCGGTCATTTCCGCAGTGACTATCCAAGCGAAGATGACTCCCAATGGCTTGAAAATTCGGTTATCCTTGCTTGCACAGATGTGAAAAACCGGGTAAAAGGGAGGCGACTATATGAATATATTGAAGCTTAAGCAGATGCTGCAACAATTTTTAATGGAAGATATAGGTGAATGCGACGTAACGAGTGATACGATTTTTGATCAAGGTGAACAAGGGACTTTGACATTCATTGCAAAAGAAGGCGGAGTTTTTAGTGGAAGTGACGTCATCAAGACAGGATTTGCATTGTTGGATGAGCAAATCGAGGTTATCCTTTTTGTTCATGATGGCGAAGTTTTTGAACCAGGACATCAACTTGCAAGAATGACCGGCGATATGGCTTCTCTTTTAAAAGGGGAACGGGTGGTTTTGAATTTAGTACAGCGTATGTCCGCCATTGCGACACAGGCTCATAAAGCTACCAAGATATTAGCGGGGACGAAGACGAGGGCTTGTGATACGAGGAAAACTACACCTGGCCTGCGGATGCTTGAAAAATATGCGGTCCGTTCAGGCGGGGCATTCAATCACCGATATGGCCTGTTTGATGCCGTCATGATAAAGGATAATCATATTTCTTTCGCTGGGTCCATAACGAAGGCGGTTCAAACGGTAAAATCCAAACTGGGACATACCACTAAAGTGGAAGTGGAAACGGAATCAATCGAACAGGTGCTTGAAGCAGTGGAAGCCGGTGCTGATATCATCATGTTCGATAACCGGAGCCCCGAAGAAATTAAGCAACTGATCAAATTGGTTCCTGCCCACATCATAACTGAAGCTTCCGGAGGTATTCATTTAGACAATCTAGCCTCATATCGGGAAACAGGGGTTGACTATATTTCATTGGGCAGTCTGACTCACAGTGTCAGGGCACTTGATATTAGCGCTAAGGTCAAAGAACGTGAGGGGATATTGAAATGAACATATTGGAGATGGCTAGTACGGCAGGGAATGTATTGCCTGAAAAATATAAGACGATGACAATGGAAGATATGGAAAATCGGGTCCATGACATTAAGAACCGAATGGGAAAGCGGCTTTATATCCCAGGTCATCATTATCAACGGGAGGAAGTCATTCAATTTTCGGATGTAACGGGAGATTCACTTCAGTTGGCACAGCTTTCCGCCGAAAATCGCGAAGCGGATTATATCGTGTTTTGTGGCGTACATTTCATGGCTGAAACTGCCGATATTTTGACTGAAGAAGGGCAGACGGTCATCCTTCCTGACATGCGTGCAGGCTGTTCAATGGCAGATATGGCGGATATTGAACAAACCGAACGGGCCTGGACAAAGCTTCAGGAATTATTTGGCGATACGATCCTTCCGCTCACTTATGTTAATTCGACTGCGGCCATCAAAGCTTTTGTAGGGAAAAATGGCGGGGCGACGGTGACTTCTTCAAATGCACAAGGGATGGTATCGTGGGCCCTCTCGCAAAAAGAACGGATCCTGTTTCTTCCCGATCAGCATCTTGGGAGGAATACAGCCTTTGACCTTGGCATTCCATTAAACGAAATGGCTGTCTGGGATCCTCATAAGGACGAATTGATCTATGAAGGGGAACTCGAAGATCTGAAGGTACTTCTTTGGAAAGGGCATTGTTCGGTCCATGAAAATTTCACGACGGCGAATATTGAAACGCTTCGAGCGGAGCAGCCGGAAATGAATATCATCGTTCATCCCGAATGTCGCCGTGAGGTAGTCGCCCTGTCGGATTATGCGGGTTCGACATCGTACATCATTAATATGATAGAAAAGGCCGAACCAGGTAGTTCTTGGGCAATCGGCACGGAAATGAACCTTGTCAAACGGCTTATCGCCAATAACCCTGACAAGAACATCATCTCGTTAAATCCGAATATGTGTCCATGCCTTACGATGAACCGGATTGATTTGCCTCACTTGCTTTGGGCGCTTGAATCAATTGAAGAAGGTATTATCATTAATCCGATAAAAGTCGAGAAGGGCATTGCGGATAATGCCATACTAGCTTTGAACCGAATGCTTGAACGTGTTTAAGTTAATCCTTTCAATAATAAAATTGAAAAAGACTTTTCATAACATAAGAAAGGGAGGGCAGAAGCCCCCCCTCAGACTGTAGACAAACTCGATAAATAATTGAGTGTGTCTACAGTTTTTTTTTTGGGGTTTGTAAAATTTGAACGTTGATTGGAACGCAGGGCACTCGCTTTCCGCGGACGGTCCGACCTGGGCACTCTTTGCGCCTGTGGGGACTTCCATGGACGCACTTTTCCCGGGAGTCTCGCATCTTCCATCTCAGTCAAATTTGTTTTACCATTTAGATAAAACTCCTTTTGCCAGCATTCTTTTTGGTTTTAAAATAGAAGTATATCCAAATCTGTGGAATTCAAGCTGCCTAGCAATTCGCTTGGATTACCGCCAGGAGCATCACGAACAAGATGATTGCCAAACCGATTCCGGCCATACCTTTACCCCTTTTGTCCTCCACGTTCGAGCTGTCCTTTCTTCCACTAATATTCCTCCCAGAATGTAAGAAAAGTTACCTGGACCCACAGCTTTAGGTCATTTACTTTCTTATACCAGGATTTCCCTTTCGTTTAGACAGGTTGAAGGAAGCGTTTCTTTCATGATGGATTCCTGACGAATCCTTTTTTTAGGATGAATGCAATGGTTCCTTTCTAATTATCGATCCTGTTAATAAGGCAGGTCCTAAGAGAGAAGAATATCCTTTTTCCGAGATGCCATATCGATTTTTTCTTCTTCAAAAAAGTACCTTTCATATTCCTAAATCATTGGTTCCAATCATAAAAGTCCTTTTTCACGCATAAGTTTTCATGATAAAAATAATAGCAATTCACCCACTGCATCATAGAATATATGGACATATGCACAGGAGGGGTTAACAGCGTGAAAATTCATATAGTCCAAAAAGGCGATACGCTTTGGAAACTCGCCAAAAAATATGGCGTCAGTTTTGAAGAACTTAAAAAAGTTAACACGCAATTGAGCAACCCGGACATGATGATGCCCGGAATGAAAATTAAAATACCAGGGACATCCGGAGCTGTAATAAAAGAAACGGTTAAACCAAACGTGAATATTCAACAGGGAATGAAAGAATCCCAAATTCAACCGTATCAAGCACAGCCTGCACCTATGAAAGAGCAGCAAATTATGCAAAAACATCCAGTAAAAGAACAGCCGAAATTTCAACAGCCGGTTAAAGAACAACCAATCGTTCAAAAACCAGTAAAAGAGCAGAAAATCTTTCAACAGCCAGCTAAGAAGGAGCAGCAGATCGTTCAGCCAAAGCCAATCATTAAAGAAAAGCAAATAATCGTTCCAAAAGAAGTACCAGTACCGATGCCGGTGATTCCGGAAATCGATATCAATAATTATTATATGGTCAACATGACCAATATGAGTGTACAGAAGCCTCCTGCACCACCACCTTTACCAAAGAAAAAAGAAGTGCAGGCAGTCACTAAAAAGAAGAAGAAAAAGCCTGCTGTCCAGCCAGAACAGGAATATTGTGAGCCGGTGGATGATTGTATTCCAGTAACGCCAATCATGCCTGGAAGCGGTTATTGTATTCAGCCGCCTCCATGGGCGTATATGCAGATGCAAGGGATGCAAGCCCCATATCAAGGTGCTCAAGGGTACCAGCCGGCCCCACAAGGTTATCAAATGTTGGAAGAAAGTTCTGATGTTTGGGGAGAATCTCCTGACATGCAAACGATGGGGCAAGGATTCGTTCAAGGGGCAAGTATGAATCCAGCAGGCCAGCAACATTATCCTTATCAAGCCTCAGCACCGGTTCCGCATCATTTTTATGGGGGGATGAATCAACAAGCTCAAGTAGCAGGTTCATATATGCAACAAGAGTATGGGCCATCAGTGGAATCGTCTTCTTCAAATGATCACCATAACTTTCCTCAGCAGTATACCCAGACAGTCGGTGAAGAAGATTGCGGCTGTAATAAGGGGGTACTAGGAACTTATGGGCCGGATGTGAAAGGGCAGTATCAAGGAAACAAAAAAATAGAGATGCAGCATCAATATGAAGCAGAGTCAGAAGAATCGGCTCAAGTCCAACAATATGGCGGTCAAAGTGGTAGCGATCCAGGCATGATGATGGGCGGTCAAAGTGGAGGCGATCCAAGTATGATGATGGGCGGTCAAAGTGGAGGCGATCCAAGTATGGTGATAGGCGGTCAAAGTGGAAGTGATCCAAGCATGATGATGGGCGGTCAAAGTGGAAGCCATCCAGGCATGATGATAGGTGGCCAAGGTGGAGGTCAACCATGGATGATGGGAGGTCATCAAGGAAGCCACTCAGGCATGATGGGAGGTCATCAAGGAGGCCATTCAGGGATGATGGAAGGTCATCAAGGAAGCCATTCAGGGATGATGGAAGGTCATCAAGGAGGCCACTCAGGCATGATGGAAGGTCATCAAGGAGGCCATTCAGGCATGATGGGAAGTCATCAAGGAAGCCACTCAGGCATGACGGGAGGTCATCAAGGAAGCCATTCAGGCATGATGGGAAGTCATCAAGGAGGCCATTCAGGCATGATGGAAGGTCATCAAGGAAGCCATTCAGGCATGATGGGAAGTCATCAAGGAAGCCATTCAGGCATGATGGGAAGTCATCAAGGAAGCCATTCAGGCATGATGGAAGGTCATCAAGGAAGCCATCCAGGGATGATGGAAGGTCATCAAGGAAGCCATTCAGGGATGACGGGAGGCCATCAAGGAAGCCATCCAGGGATGATGGAAGGTCATCAAGGAAGCCATTCAGGGATGACGGGAGGCCATCAAGGAAG